>JAGSGK010000139.1 GCA_023955215.1 Paracoccaceae bacterium | reverse complement strand
GGTTGAGGCTTCCATTCCCCGCCATCGGCCTCTCCCTTAGAAGACGATGAAGTAGCCAACCCAAAATCAGGCTGACGACCACCGATCAGTTCCAAATACACTTCAGCCAAAATTTCACTATCGAGCAAGGCGCCGTGCAAATCGCGTTCAAAGTTCGTGATCCCAAAACGTCGGCACAAAGCATCCAAAGATGCGGGTGAACCTGGAAACTTTTTGCGCGCCATTGGCAAAGTATCAAGCGCACGGTTCATAGGGATTTCAGGCAGACCAATCCATTTCAATTCAGCGTTCAAGAACTTCATATCAAACGCGGCATTGTGAATGATCAAAGTTGAGTCCTGAATAAAATCAAGAAACTTCTGGCCCACTTGCGCAAATTTTGGTTTGTCGCGCAGGAAATCATCGCCCAAACCGTGAACCTGAAATGCTTCATCCGGCATTCCGCGTTCGGGGTTGATGTATTCATGAAACTGGACACCAGTGGGTACGTGACCTTCCAATTCAAGCGCACCAATTTCTACAATGCGGTCACCAGTGAACGGGTCAAAACCTGTGGTTTCAGTATCAAGTACGATCTCACGCATCTGTCATCCTTTGACGAATTTGGGTTAGTACATTTTGCACCTGTGCGCGTGCATGTTCAATCGTATCTGTAATGATAACAAAATCAGATCTGTCCCGTTTTTCATCTGCGGGCAGTTGTTTTGAACGGATCACTTCGAATTGATCCATGCTCATTGTGCCACGCTCCATGACGCGTTGTTTTTGAACTTCGGCCGTTGTCCAAACGCAGGCAACGCCGTCCATGTTCGCGTCGCCACCTGTTTCAAACAGCAACGGAATATCAAACACCAAGATATCACTTTGAGCGCTTGCGACAAAGTCTGCACGATCCTGAACCAGCAAGGGATGCACGATTCTTTCAATGGTTTTTAGTACAAACGGATCAGCAGATATAAGTTTGCGAAGTTGCGCGCGTGAAACTGCACCTGCCTCAATCACTTGTGGGAATGCTTCAGACATTGGCGCAACAGCGGCGCCAGCCTTGTCGTAAAGGCGATGCACCGCCGCGTCCGCATCCCAAACGTCACAGCCAAATTCACTGAATATAGAAGCAGTCGTAGATTTGCCCATTCCGATAGAACCGGTAAGGCCCAATTTAAACATCAGCGAAGCGCCGCAGCACGTGTTGCGCTGTCAACTTCGGGGCGATGACCAAACCAACGTTCAAATCCAGGGGCCGCTTGATACAGCAACATTCCCAAACCATCGACGGTAATACAGCCTTGTGCTTCTGCCTCACGAAGGAAATTGGTCTGTAACGGTGTATAGACCAAATCAGTGACAATGGACCCTTTGCGTAAACCATCAAGTGGGACGCGCAGTTCTGGATGACCGACCATACCCAAAGATGTGGTGTTTACGGTTAGTGTTGCCTCTTCCAAAACGTTTCCGACTTGAACCCAATCAACAACCTGCAACCGTTTCCCAAAGTCTTCCGCCAATTTTTCCGCCCGGATACGCGTACGGTTTGAAATTAGAATTTCAGGTACTCCAGCATCCAGTAGCGAGGCGACTACGGCCCTTGATGCGCCGCCAGCGCCTAAAACAACAGCTGGACCTGATTTTGGGTTCCAAGTCGGAGCGCCCGCTTTGAGGTTTTCAAGAAATCCATAGCCGTCTGTATTGTCCGCGTGGATTTTACCGTCTTTGCGGAAAATTAGAGTGTTCGCGGCACCTATAAGTGTTGCGCGATCGGTAACCAGATCAGCAATCTGCAAAACAGTTTCTTTATGAGGGATCGTTAAATTAACGCCAACAAAACCCATTTTTGGCAAGTTCGTCAAAACCTCGCGCAAATTCTCTGGTGACACGTCCATAGGAATGTAGAACCCTTGCAAGCCGTAGGTCTTTAGCCAATGACGATGAAGCTGTGGCGATTTTGAATGCGCAATAGGTGATCCGATGACGCCAGCCAGTGGAATTTTAGGTAGGCTCATTGTTCGATCACTCCGCGAAGGGTTAAAAATGCTAGAAGTTGCAAAAGTGGCATACCAAGCACGTTAAAGTAATCCCCTTCAACGCTGTGAAACAACCGCACACCTTCTTCTTCTAATTTGTATCCACCAACGCTGTGCTGAATGCTATCCCAATTACGCTCAACATAGCCCGATATATAGGCGTCCGTTGCATCCCGCATTCTTAGACGAACTTGTCCAACATGGCGCCAGATTGGCTTGCCTTCATAATAGATGACTGCGGCGGAAAGTAATGTATGTCGCTCTCCGCGCATGGCGGTGATCTGTTCGATCGCTTCATCCGGGCTTTTGGGTTTGGACAATAGGTTTCCGTTGAATTCCAGAACCTGATCGCAACCGATGACAAACGCATCATAGTGCTTTTGGGCAACCTTGCGCGCCTTGGATTCTGCCAAAGCGTCGGCAATATCACGGGGCAGGGCACCATCAGCAACAAGAGCTTCTTTTATCATCTGCTCATCCACACGAGCGATTTGAATATCAAAATCCACACCCGCCTGACGCAGCATTTGGGCACGGATCTCAGAACCAGAAGCGAGGATAACGGGCATAACCATGTGGATAACCTATGTCTTAAGTTAAGAGTTTATTCATGAAGTCTTCTGAATAATGGTGAGTAACTGCGCAAGAGGGGATAACACATCTTTCTCGCATCGTTTTCACGTATTTCATCCCCTTGGGGTATGAATAAC
Source organism: Paracoccaceae bacterium (assembly GCA_023955215.1). Lineage (GTDB taxonomy): Bacteria > Pseudomonadota > Alphaproteobacteria > Rhodobacterales > Rhodobacteraceae > Ascidiaceihabitans. The sequence goes on along the minus strand of JAGSGK010000139.1, from coordinate 5,044 downwards.
ATCTGCTGTGTTGATGAAAAGGTTATCCAAACAATATCCACAGGGATTAATGATAAGTTAGTCTAATCTGAGACACAAAAGTCTTATTTTTAAATGCTCGTTTTATGGTCAACCAATTCATCCACAAAATGTGATTAATTTCTGTCCCTCCTGTATAACAATTTGGATAACTAATTAATCCACAGAAAATGGCTTCCCTACTTAATCATCATCTTTCTCTTTATATATATATTATATTAAGTAAGGCTAAGATGGAGAGTGATATGACGGACGTTCTTGCCCAAGCCTATCCATGGATTTTATCGATCCATATTATTTCCGTCATTTCATGGATGGCCGGTATTTTCTATTTGCCACGATTGTTTGTTCATCATTCTGAGAAAGTAAAGCTCAGTGGCGAAACCCATGACCTGTTTTGCATGATGGAAAGCAAGTTGTTTAAAGTGATCATGACGCCTGCGATGACAAGCACATGGATTTTTGGGCTTTTGCTTGTTGCCACACCTGGCATTGTTGATTGGTCCGAATACTGGCCTTGGGTAAAAGCAGCTTGTGTGATCTCAATGTCAGCTTTTCATTCTTGGTTGGGGCAACAGCAAAAGAACTTTTTAGAAGGCGAGGGTGTATTAAGCGGGCGGCGCTATCGGATCATGAACGAAGTACCAACAGTATTGATGATCGCAATTGTAATTTCTGTGGTTGTTAAATTCTGAGAAACCCGTGCCTGATTGACTCGACCCCCTAAAAAACATAGATGATTTTCGACGCCCCATTCGGGGATCGTGTAAAACCAACATTTTTTACTCAACGCCAACGTATGCTTTCATACGATTTGGTTGGATATACCCATGACTGATACGACCTTTGACGCCCCACAAGAAACGCTAGACCTTGCGGACCTGAAACGCCAAACGCCAAAAGACTTGCTGTCTATGGCCGAAGAGCTTGAGATCGAAAATGCATCCACGATGCGCAAAGGTGAGATGATGTTCCAAATTCTGCGTGAACGCGCAGATGAAGGTTGGGAAATCTCTGGCGATGGTGTTTTGGAAGTCCTGCAAGATGGATTTGGTTTCCTGCGCTCACCTGAAGCTAACTATTTGGCTGGCCCAGATGACATTTACGTATCACCCGAAATGATCCGCCAACACTCGTTGCGCACCGGTGATACAATTCATGGTTTGATCAAAGCCCCTGAAGAAGCAGAGCGTTATTTTGCTTTGACCGAAACACGTAAGATCAACTTTGAAGCTCCGGAAAAGGCTAAGCATAAGATTGCATTCGATAATTTGACGCCTCTCTACCCTGATGAGCGTCTGAAAATGGAAGTTGAAGACCCAACAGTTAAAGATCGCTCCGCTCGTATTATCGATCTAGTTGCCCCAATTGGCAAAGGCCAGCGCTCCCTAATTGTGGCACCGCCGCGTACTGGTAAAACTGTTTTGCTACAGAATATCGCCAACAGCATCGAAAAGAACCATCCTGAGTGCTATCTGATCGTTTTGCTGATCGATGAGCGCCCAGAGGAAGTTACTGACATGCAGCGGTCCGTAAAAGGGGAGGTTGTGTCCTCGACCTTTGACGAACCAGCAACGCGTCACGTGGCCGTATCCGAAATGGTCATTGAAAAAGCCAAACGTTTGGTAGAGCACAAGCGCGACGTTGTCATCTTGCTCGATTCTATTACGCGTTTGGGTCGTGCGTTTAACACTGTGGTTCCATCATCCGGTAAAGTTTTGACCGGTGGTGTGGACGCAAACGCGCTTCAACGTCCAAAACGATTCTTTGGTGCGGCACGTAATATCGAAGAGGGTGGATCGCTTACCATTATCGCAACTGCTTTGATCGATACAGGTAGTCGCATGGATGAGGTTATCTTTGAAGAATTCAAAGGAACGGGTAACTCTGAAATTGTCTTGGATCGTAAGATCTCTGATAAACGCGTTTTCCCAGCGATCGACATCCAAAAATCAGGTACCCGTAAGGAAGAGCTGTTAGTTGATAAAATCGATCTGCAGAAAACCTTCGTTCTGCGCCGCATCCTAAATCCAATGGGTACAACAGATGCTGTTGAGTTCCTAATTTCGAAGCTGAAACAAACAAAATCCAACGCGGACTTCTTTGATTCAATGAACACGTAACTTATTGTTCATTAACAATGGGTTAGATAGATGAATACGATTTTTGCCCTCGCCAGCGCTCAAGGTCGCGCTGGGGTCTCCGTCATCCGCCTTTCTGGGCCGGATGCTAAGGAAGTTGTGGGAAAATTCGTCTCTAACTTGCCCAAGAACCGTGTTGCAGGCCTTCGTGTCCTAATCGATGAGACTGGGGAACCGCTCGATCATGCGCTTGTTCTTTGTTTTGATGGTCCGCGTAGCTTCACGGGCGATGATGTTGTCGAGCTGCACCTGCACGGTAGTATTGCTGTAGTCCAGTCTGTGTTACGCGTTTTGGGAGACAGTGGACTGGCGCGTTTGGCTGAGCCCGGTGAGTTCACGCGGCGCGCGCTGGAAAACGGGCGAATGGATCTAGCCCAGGTTGAGGGTCTAGCTGACCTAATCGAATCTGAAACTGAGGCGCAGCGCAAACAAGCCCTGCGCGTGGTGACGGGCCATCTAGGCGCTTTGGTTGAACAATGGCGTTCGTCTCTTATCCGCGCAGCAGCGCTTATTGAGGCCACGATTGATTTTGTTGACGAGGATGTTCCTGTCGATGTGACCCCAGAAGTTCGTGAACTGCTAAGAGGTGTGAAATCGGACCTGCTAAAGGAAATCGCTGGCAGTAAAATTGCTGAACGTATTCGCGTTGGTTTCGAAGTTGCAATTGTGGGTGCACCAAATGCGGGCAAATCGACGCTTCTGAATGCGATGGCTGGTCGTGAAGCTGCAATTACGTCTGACATTGCCGGCACAACGCGCGATGTGATCGAAGTCCGAATGGACTTAAAGGGGTTGCCAGTAACAATTCTGGACACCGCAGGTTTGCGTGACGGCCAAGATGCGGTCGAAGTGATTGGTATCAAACGTGCTTTGGAGCGGGCAGGGGATGCGGACCTTCGTGTATTCTTGGCTGGCGATAATGAAGTGTTGCCACTTATCCAGCGACCTGATGATATTCGTGTGACTCCAAAGGCCGACCTTACGGGCACCGGTGTCTCAGGCGTAACGGGGCAGGGCGTTTCTGAGTTGTTGGACGAAATTCAGCAAATCTTGGAACAGCGCTCATCACAAGCTGGTCTTGCCACGCATGAGCGTCACCGAATTGCGATGCAATCAACATTGATCGCACTTGATGTGGTGCTACCTCTCGTTGACCTAGGTCCTAAACATTATGATATAGCTGCGGAAGAATTGCGTACTGCGATCCGTTCGCTCGAAGCGCTAGTAGGTCGAATCGACGTTGAAAACCTACTTGATGAAATTTTCTCCAGCTTTTGTCTGGGCAAGTGATGGAGTGTTTCACGTGAAACATTTTGATGTACTCGTAATTGGCGGCGGTCATGCTGGATCAGAAGCCGCACATGCAGCAGCACGCCTTGGTGCGACGACCGCTTTGGTAACTATGACGCGAGACGGAATTGGCGTGATGTCTTGTAATCCTGCCATTGGTGGTCTTGGGAAAGGGCACTTGGTACGTGAAATTGATGCCCTTGATGGTGTTATGGGTCGTGTTTCTGATCTTGCTGGGATTCAGTTCCGTTTGCTAAATCGGAAAAAAGGTCCGGCAGTGCAGGGGCCGCGTACTCAAGCAGATCGCAAAATTTATCAACAGTCGATGCTTGCTGAAACTGAGAAACGCGAGAACCTTTCGATTGTTATTGGCGAGGTGACTGATTTTTTGATGTCCGGCGATACTGTCACTGGCGTTCAGCTGGCTGATGGATCTGAAATCAAATCAAAGCGTGTTATTCTCACGACGGGAACTTTTCTTCGTGGCGTCATCCATATCGGTGACGTTTCATATTCCGGTGGGCGTATGGGCGATAAGGCCTCGGTTAAGTTGGCTGAGCGCATAGATTCATTTGAATTGCCTTTGGGCCGCTTGAAAACTGGCACCCCACCACGCCTAGACGGACGCACGATCAAGTGGGATCTGCTGGAATCCCAAGCAGGGGATGAGGATCCAGCGCTGTTTTCCTTCATGTCTAATAAGGTCTCTGCCCGCCAAATCTCGTGTGGGATGACCTACACGAACGAGAAAACCCACGACATTATTCGCGAGAACCTTACGAAATCCGCTATGTATGGCGGTCACATTGATGGCGTCGGGCCGCGTTATTGCCCGTCTATAGAAGATAAGATCGTCCGCTTTGGTGAAAAGGACAGCCATTTGGTTTTTTTAGAGCCAGAGGGCTTGGACGATCATACAGTTTATCCGAATGGAATTTCGACATCGTTGCCTGAATCTGTTCAAGAAGATTACGTGAAATCGATCTATGGTCTGGAGGATGTGAAAATTCTGCAACCTGGATATGCGATCGAGTACGACTATATCGACCCTCGCGTTCTTGATGATACTCTCGCCCTGCCAACTGTTGGTGGTCTATATCTTGCGGGTCAGATCAACGGAACTACAGGATATGAGGAAGCGGCGGCACAAGGCATGGTCGCTGGCTTCAACGCGGCGCTTTCAGCGCTTGGACGTAATCCTGTCCACTTTAGCCGCAGTGAAAGCTATATCGGTGTAATGATTGACGATCTGACAACGCGCGGCGTGACAGAGCCATACCGGATGTTTACGTCCCGCGCGGAGTTCCGTCTATCCCTTCGAGCAGATAACGCTGATCAGCGTTTGACACCACTGGCAAAAGAGCTGGGTGCTGGTTCCGATGAACGGATCGCAGTTTTTGACGCCAAGATGGAACGCTTAGCTAGGGGATACGAAGTTATTCAAGGCGAGACGTTCACTCCGAAACAAGCGCAGGCAGCTGGGATCGATGTAAGCCAAGACGGCTCGCGCCGAACAGCCTATCAAATTTTGGCATTTCCAAGCGTAAAGTTTGAGAACCTGCTGCCATTGATGCCAAAGCTGGCTGAACTGGATT
>JAGSGK010000122.1 GCA_023955215.1 Paracoccaceae bacterium | reverse complement strand
TATCCCGCACTATTCTGATGAGCAACATCTAGAAATTCTCAAATAAAACAAATCTCTAGTCGATGTATCTTTGGATTATCGGCGGTATCATCTGCTTGCTGATCTGAATGTGCAGGCGTTGGACCTGCACAGTTAGCCAACGAGCGACTCAAAGCGCTTAGCATTTGATGCGCAGGTCCAAATATCCTTGGTTGTAGGTCATCAATTTTCCATCTTCCGTAATCGACATCAAAACGCGACCCCCGTCGACGCTTTCACCTTCAGATACACATTTACGGTCATAAAGAACTGTGTTTCTCATCCCTCGAATGGGCGTCGGATTTAACAATTCGCATGAAGATTCATAACGGTACGAAACATTGCCAGAGATACTCTGACGGGTATCGCTCAAGCCTCCGTCGGCGCAATATGCCTTTTCTAAGTCCCAATTCCCGTCAAAGGGGCCCGCGGCAGAAGCCGTTGAAATGAGAAGCGATAGGGTAACAGTAGCAAAGATGCGCATTTTTGGATCCTTTGGGTATTGAGCGTTAACAGGTTACAACCTTAGGTAATCGACCTATTTGGTCACATCTGGCATCCATAGCCACCTGGCACAGGCTGATCTTGACGAGGGAACCCGAAGCTGCGGTTTGGAAACTCGACAACGAAACCGCCATTTGCCCAAGCCCAAGTACCATTTCCATTATCTGGAGAAAAAGCAGAGCAATCATTTCTCAGGACCAATCTGACGGAAGAACCTTCAAGAATGGCAAAATCCCGCTCGACTTGATAGGTATAATCTCGGCCATTCGAGTCGAAGTAATGTGCAAATTTAACCGAGCTTGGGGGCATTATTGGCCCGGGATCCTCCGTTAGTACTGGCACTGGAGCCTGCGCTATTGCACCTTCATCAGACATGCAGCCCGAGAGGGCCAACGTTGCGATTATTGCGGATGTCCAAATTGACTTCATAGAAAACTCTCACTTTAGCGTTTCGATAAACTTGAAGATCGACTTAGCTTTGAGAATTCACAAGGCAAGGGTGCTGCTTATTTTTCAACTTTAGGGGGGTAAGCTCGAGTATCTAAACCTAAAAAACAGTTAACCGTCCCGCTCAAACGTTAACGCTTACCAACCATGAACAAGATGTTAACGCACCCCGAGCCTCTAAAATGTACAGTTCACACCCTGATCTGTACATTTCACCTTTAACCCCCACATTTCAGACGCAAAAAGGGCGGGTGTATTGTACATAACACCCGCCCTTTTGTACATTTTAGCCGTTCAGCAGCGCCGAACGGTGCGTTAACGCCTTACAGAAGCGCCTTGGCTTTTGCCGCAACGTTGGCCGCTGTGATGCCGAATTGTTCGAACAATTCGTCCGCTGGTGCAGAGGCACCAAAGCTGTCCATGCCAACAAAATCAGCCTTGTTAGATTTGCCACGTTCGCCCAGCAACCACTGGTCCCAACCCTGACGTACAGCCGCTTCAACACCCACACGAACTGGGCCGCCCGGAAGCACGCGTTTGCGGTAGCTTTCGTCTTGCTGTGCGAACAATTCCATACATGGCATGGACACAATGCGTGTGCCGATCCCTTCCGATTGTAGAATGTCACGTGCCGCCAATGCGATCTCAACTTCTGACCCTGAGGCCATCAAGATAACCTGACGTTTGCCCTCTGCATCCGCCAAAACATAAGCGCCTTGCGCAGTCAGGTTTTTGGTTTTGTGCTCGGTGCGAACCGTTGGCAAACCTTGGCGTGTTAGGGACAAGACAGAAGGGGTCTCTTTGGTGGTCAGTGCGATTTCCCATGCCTCTGCCGTCTCTACAGTGTCCGCAGGGCGGAACACGTAAGTGTTTGGCGTTGCACGTGAAATTGCAAGGTGCTCAACAGGTTGGTGTGTTGGGCCATCTTCGCCAAGGCCGATGCTGTCGTGCGTCATAACGAAAACCGTTGGGATTTTCATCAAGGCTGCAAGGCGCATTGCTGGGCGTGCATAGTCGGTGAAGCACATGAACGTTCCGCCGTATGGACGCACGCCGCCGTGCAGCGCCATGCCGTTCATTGCAGAGGACATGCCGTGCTCACGGATACCCCAGTAGACGTAGCGACCTGCGCGCGTGTCCAGATCGAAAACACCCATGTCAGATGTCTTGGTGTTGTTAGATCCTGTAAGGTCGGCAGAGCCGCCCACAGTCTCTGGCATGATCGGGTTCAAGACCTGAAGCACCTTCTCAGAAGAGGCGCGTGTCGCCATCTTAGGCGCTGTTTCAGAAGCTTCTTTTTTGAACGCCTTTACGGCGGCGCTTAGCTTCTTTGGAGCGTCCAAAGCATAGGCACGTTTGAACTGTTCTTGCTTGCCGTTTGGAAGGGTCGTAAAGCGCTCTTCCCACTCGAGACGCGCAGCTTTCCCTTTTGTTCCAATGGCTTCCCATGCAGCCTTGGTTTCTGCAGGAACCTCAAACGGACCTGTCGTCCAACCATAGGCGGCTTTGGCTGCTGCCATTTGCTCTGGGTCGGTCAATGCGCCGTGGCCTTTGGATGTGTCTTGCGCTGCGTGGCCCAAAGCGATGTGGGTCTTGCAAGCGATCATTGTTGGCTTGTTACCCTTCTTGGCTTGGGTCAACGCCTCATCAATGGCAACCGGATCGTGGCCGTCGATTTCAAGAACCGCCCAACCTGCTGATTTAAAACGCTGAACTTGGTCCGTGCGGTCTGACAATTCAACAGTGCCATCGATGGTGATGTTGTTGTTGTCCCACATGACAATCAGCTTGGACAATGCGTGGCGGCCAGCAAGGGTGATCGCCTCTTGGCTCACGCCTTCCATCAAGCAGCCGTCGCCAGCCATGACGTATGTGTAGTGATCTACGGCTTTTTTGCCGTAAGTGGCGCGCTGGATCTCTTCGGCCATTGCGAAACCTACTGAGTTTGCAATGCCTTGGCCTAATGGTCCTGTTGTGGTTTCGATACCGGTTGCGTGACCGTACTCAGGGTGACCTGCAGTGATCGCGCCCCACTGGCGGAAATTTTTGATCTGCTCGAGGGTCATGTCTTCATAGCCCGTTAGATGAAGAAGAGAGTACAACAACATTGAGCCGTGGCCGGCAGATAGAATGAAGCGATCGCGGTCTGGCCAATGCGGCGCAGATGCATCAAATTTCAGGTGCTTTTCAAAAAGGACAGTCGCAACGTCGGCCATACCGATTGGCATACCAGAGTGGCCAGAGTTGGCAGCTGCAACAGCGTCTAATGTCAGCGCGCGGATGGCGGCTGATTTGGACCAATGATCGGGGTTGGCGGTGCGTAGGGCAGTCAAATCCACGTGGTATCATCCTTTGAAAAATGTCGAAGTTAAAGCTGCATAACAGCCAAGACGCAAAGATCAAGTCGGGGATATCCGCTGAATGCGAAACTTGCATGAGCGTGCGGCCACAAATCGCTGATACCAAGGGGGGCGCATTTTCTTACCGCTTTGGGTAGTCTGTTTGAAAGAAGGGATTAAATTCGATTGTGGCTCGATTATTCGCTTTATTCGGATATAGTTGTTAAAAACGAGCAATCGGCAGATACTAAAAGACGAGGGCAACGCATGAGCGATATTGACGAACTTCAGCGACGGATCACCGCGGCAATGGACCGTGTGGCCGCTGGCTTGGACCATTTGGGAGCCAACAGCGGTGGCGATTCAGCGGCCCTTGGGCAAGCGCTTGAAGAAGAAAAACTAGCCAATGCGCAATTGACTGAGCGTGTCCGTGTGCTGAACCAACGCCAAGAGGGTGAATTGGCTTCGACGGCACAGATGGCACAAGGTGCCAAGGCGCGGATGGCTGAATTGGACGCTGAAATTCAACGCGTTCGTAAAGCCAACGATGGTCTGCGCGAATTGAACGATGCGTTGCGGGTCGCCAATGAGGCGGGTGTCGGTGAGCCACATTTGATCAACAAGTCTATGATGGCTGAGCTGGAGGCGCTGCGCGCGGCCCGTTCTATTGACGTTGCGGAAACCACTGCGATCATAGAAGCGTTGACACCATTGATCAACGAAGCAGAGGGAGCAGCCTAATGCCAGAAATTACAATCGTCATCGGCGGACGCAATTTTGAAGTGGCCTGCCAAGCGGGTGAAGAACAATATTTACAAGCCGCAGCCAAGATGCTGGACGACGAAGCCCAAGTTTTGTCAGACCAAGTTGGACGTATGCCAGAAGCACGTATGTTGTTGATGGCGGGCCTCATGCTGGCGGATAAAACCGCAAGCTTTGAGGACAAGGTAAGCCAAATCCAAGGGACGTTGAATGAGCGCGAGGCGGAGTTGGAAGGCTTGCGTAACATGGCACCACCACCACCAGAACGCGTCGAAGTGCCTGTGATCCCAGCAACTGTCACTGATACATTGGCAGAATTGGCTGCGCGCGCAGAATCTTTGGCAGCCTCAGTTGAAGAAAAGGCCGCTGGATAAATCCAACAGCCCATTCTCAACTCTATAAACTAACAAAGGTGCACAATTCGCGCACCTTTTTCGTTTATGCGTTGGCTTCGCGAATTTTGTCTGCCGCGTCTTTGTCAAACGCCACACCGTTTTCAGCAAACAAGGTGTCCAGTTCGCCGGACAATGTCATCTCAGTGATGATGTCACAGCCGCCGACGAATTCGCCTTTGACGTATAGCTGTGGAACAGTTGGCCAATCAGAAAACTCTTTGATGCCTTGGCGAATAGCTTCGTCAGCCAATACATTTACATCAGCAAATTCGACGCCCATGTAGTTTAAAACGCCAGCAACTTTGCTGGAGAAACCACACTGTGGCATCTCTTTGGTGCCCTTCATGTACAAAACAACGCTGTTATCGCTGATCTGAGTTTGGATTTGTGTTGCTGTATCAGTCATCGGATTATCCTTTGGATAGGGTATTATTCGAAACGTCGGCGCGTGGCCTTGGTCAATTACTCTGGAACTTTGGTGGTCAGCGCGAGGGCGTGTAGTTCGCCGTGCGAGCCATCCATTTTGCCTTTAAGTGCAGCATAAACAGCGCGTTGTTGTTGAACGCGGTTCTTACCTTTGAAGCTTTCGTCGATCACTTCGGCCGCATAGTGATTTCCGTCACCCGCAAGATCAGTGATGGTGATCGCAGCGTTTGGAAACGTTTCGCGGATCAAGTCTTCGATGTCTTTGGCCTGCATTGGCATGGGCGGCACTCCGGCATGGGAAATTTATAATTGCCTGACAGATTTAGGGGTGCTTTGGTGCAAGCGCAAGGACATGCATCTGATCTGCGACAACAAAGTGGATCAAAGCCTCTGGTCATTGTGGCGTTCTGGGGTGAATATCAATCAAAATGGGGGGGCAATTGGACATGTTTGAAAATGCACCAGAGCAGGCTTTGGCATGGCACCGTGCTGGAAAAGGCGCGGCACTCGCGACTGTGATCCAAACATGGGGCAGTGCGCCGCGTCGAATTGGTGCGCAGCTCGCGATTGCAGGTGACGGCGAAATGCAGGGCTCGGTTTCGGGCGGCTGCGTTGAGGGTGCCGTGGTTGTTGAGGCGCTTGAGGCGTTGGAAAAGGGTGAGGCACGTGTTTTGGAATATGGTGTCAGCGATGGTGATGCCTTTGCTGTGGGGCTGGCCTGTGGCGGGACGATTAAGATTTTGGTTGAACCGATTGGCGCGGTCTTGCCCGAAGAACTATTAGCCCGATTGGTAGAGGCGCGCACAACCCGCACTGGGATCGCATATGTGGTTGATATCAAAAGTGGTACGCGCGGACTGACCAGTGATGGCTTTGTTGAGCGATTTGCCAAGGACCGTTCAGGTTTTGAAGAAGATGGTGAGAGGTTCGTAGCTATCCACAATCCGCCTTTGCGTTTGGCTATTGTTGGTGCGGTTCACATTGCCCAAGCATTGATGCCGATGGCACGTATTGCCGGTTTTGATCCGGTTGTGATCGATCCGCGAGGTGCTTTTGGTTCCGCAGCACGTTTTCCCGGTGAGACGATACTTGAGGATTGGCCTGACGAGGCGCTTAGGACTTACGGCGTTGATGCCCGCACTGCATTGGTGTTGCTATCGCATGATCCTAAACTGGATGATCCGGCATTGCATGTTGGGCTGCGATCAAAGTCTTTTTATATCGGGGCCTTGGGGTCTAAACGAACCCACGCAAAAAGAGCTGAGCGCTTGTTATCAGATGGTTTTGCACAAAAGGACATAGACCGTATTCATGGACCCGTAGGGTTAGACATCGGCGCAGCGAGTCCACAGGAAATTGCCGTCTCGATCCTGTCTGAGATGGTTCAAGTATTGCGTCAGCCAATATGAAGTTTGGTTCGGTTCGAACATCTCAAGCTGTTGGGGCTGTGCTTGCCCATTCGCTTCATGTTCAGTCCGGCGCGAACGGTACCAGTTACCGGATTGCCAAGGGCACTGTCCTTACAGGTGAACATATCAAAGACCTTTTAGCGGATCAGCAGACTGACATTGTTGTCGCGCATCTTGAAAACGGGGACGTTGAGGAAAACGAGGCTGCGACACGATTGGCGGCCGCGGTTGCGCCAGATGCTGCGAAAATTGGGGTGCGAATTTCGGCTGCAGGTGCAGGGCGCGTCAATCTATATGCAATCGACGCAGGGGTTGTAGAAATTGATGAGACAGCTGTAATGGCGCTGAACGCTGTCGATCCTATGATTACAATGGCAACGGTCCCACAGTTTCACCGCACTGACAGCAAGGGTATGATCGCAACGATCAAGATTATTGCCTATTCGGTCCTGCAATCGTCATTGTCACAGGCCGCAAGCGTAGCTGCCAATGCCATTCGTATTGCAACTCCGCAGTATCGAACAGCTACGTTGATCGAAACGCAGGTTGGCGATGAAATGCCCTCATTCAAGGGCCGCGACGCCATGCGTGGGCGATTGGATCGTTTTGGTGTCGAACTGCTTGAACGAACGGTTGTGCCACATAGTGAGGCGGCGATTACGACGGCTTTGTCAGAAGCTGAAGGGGAGTTCGTTTTGTTACTTACTGCCTCTGCAACGTCTGATCCCATGGATGTTGGTCCCCAAGCGTTGCGCCAAGCAGGCGGTGAAGTCACAGGTTTTGGAATGCCAGTTGATCCCGGAAACCTCTTGTTTTTTGGTCAGTTAGACGCAAAGCCAGTGATCGGGTTGCCTGGCTGCGCGCGGTCCCCTGCGTTAAATGGTGCGGATTGGGTTCTGGAAAGACTGCTATGTGGAATATCACTGTCAAAAAGGGACATTGCAGCGATGGGGGTGGGTGGTTTGCTTAAGGAAATCCCAACCAGACCCCAGCCACGCGCAAGAGTTCTGCCAAGAACGTAGGGTCATTCCGCATGCCGTAAGGGAAGTTTTTTGTTCTCAAGTGGCCCGCACCATGCTTAACTCAATTTAATTACAACGAAACAACAGGGAGAGAGATATGGCACAGGTCACGATGACCGTGAACGGCAAAGCCGCGTCTGGCACAGTTGAGGGACGCACGCTTTTGTCTTCATTCTTGCGCGAGACGTTGGATTTGACCGGAACGCACGTTGGGTGCGACACCAGCCAATGTGGGGCATGCGTGGTGCACGTTGATGGGGTTGCTGTTAAATCCTGCACTATGCTTGCTGCCGAAGCTGATGGCGCAAATGTTGCGACGATTGAAGGCCAAGCGGCACCTGACGGCACGTTAAATACAATCCAACAAGCGTTTCAGGACCACCATGGTTTGCAGTGTGGGTTCTGTACCCCGGGTATGGTGATGACGACTGCGGCTTTGTTGAAAGACAATCCTAAGCCATCAGAACAAGAAATTCGTGTGCATTTGGAGGGCAATATTTGCCGCTGCACGGGATACCACAACATCATCAAGGCAATCTATGCCGCGTCCGGACAGGATGTTGCTGCATTGGGTGCTGATTAACTTCGAACGAACGGGGAAGGGAGAGTTCCCCAACGTTTCAGTCCAAACATCATGGAAAGGCGGATGCCCCGCCTTTTGACCAAACATAAGCGCATGATTGACAACAGTTGATCTGCGATAGGGAGGAAAGACCATGCCAAAAGACGGTGAAATTAAAAGCGGAATTGGTGCCAGCAGTAAGCGGCGCGAAGACGTTCGGTTCCTGACAGGGAACGGCAATTATACAGATGACATCAATATTCGCGGACAGGCCTATGTGTTCTTCCTGCGCTCAGATGTTGCCCATGGCACATTAAATTCTGTCGATACATCCGCCGCATCTGCGATGCCGGGTGTTGTTCAGATTTTTACTGGTGCTGATTTTGAAGCGGTTGGTGGTATTCCCTGTGGTTGGGAAGTTACGGACAAGCACGGGCAACCGATGCAGGAACCAAAACATCCGGTTTTGGCCCACGGCAAAGTGCGCCACGTTGGTGAACCCATTGCGGCCGTTGTCGCCGACAGCCTAGAGCAAGCGCGCGATGCGGCGGAAGCCATCGAAGTCGACATTTCTGAGCTGCCTGCTGTGATCAACATGAAGGACGCCT
>JAGSGK010000208.1 GCA_023955215.1 Paracoccaceae bacterium | reverse complement strand
TAGGGCGTTTTTCTTAGTTTAGCGAAGAAAATTATCCCGTATTGATTTGAGTAAATACGGTATAATTTGTCTAAAATTTATAAGTGTTGGAGAATGTTATGGAAGATACTGTCGATACCACAACTGGTTCATCTGGTCGCATGAAATTTATTATTGGTGGATTGTTGATTGTTGCGATAATCGGGGATCAGTTTTTTGGCGCGTTAGAGCTGTTTTTGCTAACGCAGCATAACCCTTTTTATGTGGAGCCGATCCAGTGGCGCTATGATCCGACGGATTTCAAAATGGCAGCGCTTGCATCGGTGCTATTTATGTTTGGGTGGGTTATGCGTGACACCATTGAAGTGGGACAAACGAACAAGGAGTTTGTCTGATGGCGATAATTGTTCGGTTGGATGTGATGCTGGCGATGCGAAAAATGAGGTCCAAGGAATTGGCGGAACGTATCGGGATTACCGAGCAGAACCTGAGCCTGTTGAAATCTGGCAAGGTGCGCGGAGTTCGATTTGAAACCTTAAGCGCGATTTGCAGAGAATTGGAATGCCAGCCCGCTGATCTGTTGGAATTCACGCCCGACGAGCCTACCTAGCGATTTACGGGGACCAGCAATGTTTCTGGGCGCGCGCGCTCTGCGTCTTTGAAAAGGCTGAACGATTGGTTCACATAGTTCACTGCCGCAGAGGTGTGATCCATGAATTTTTCCAGATCAGGCGTTAGTTCTGCTTCGACAAGCGAAACAGAGCGATCTTGGGGCAGTGTTTCAAAGGTGAAGTAAAACCAAGGTTGGCCGCGTTTTAGGATCAAGTCTTGCGTTGGGTCATGCCATTCAAACGCTCACATCAACGGACGCGGCCAATTGTTGATCACAAACCGCCCACCAAAGATTGTCCCTGGCAGTTGAACCTTGGAATAGTCCATGAACGCTGACAGCTGCGTCATGTAGACAGGCTCATCCGCGATGAAAGTATAGGGCAGGGACACCTGAACAGTGGGGCGATCTGGATAGCGCCATTCCTGTTCGGCTGTTAGATGCAGTTTCTTGTTTAATACGTTCGCACGTACAGGGCTGGCGTCACCCGCCATGTTCTTTAGGCCAGCTTTGCCCTTGCCATCGCGCACGAGGCGCAGATGTAGATCATAGCGCGCGCGGATCATGAAATACCGGCTTTCCATATTGATGATCGCAGGACAGCGCGACGCGGATTTGGCATGGTTTTTGTTCATTGCCACGGAACGGATACGCTCTGGCGGGTAGTAAACGACGCCAGAACGGGGCTCGTTCAACAGCCAGCCAACACGGACGGGGCCAGATTTCAGGGCGGGGCCAGTGTCTTGGGGTTCGAACCAGTCTTTGAGTGCCATGATTTAGTGTCCGTCAATATGCCCGGTTTGGAAACCGTCGATGCTGGTTGTGTTCTTTTCACGCCGATAGTCAACCAATTCGTCATCTGATTTGGCGTCTGCCCAGCGGGTAAGGTTTGGGCGGTCTGATTGATATTCGAACAATGGAACGCCGTATCCGCACGATGTTTGTACCATGTCGATATCAAGTACGACAATTTGGCGCGCATTGCGTGGGGCTTCGTTACCGTAATGCTGTTTTAGCAGTTTATCATATTCTGGTGTGCCCGTTTGGTGCGTCGCGGCGCTGCCGTATAGGCGCATAATGCGTGGCGGACCCTCGAACGCGCAGACCATGATCGTCATGCGCGGGAGCAGGCGGGTGTGGGCCGCCGTTTCGCTGCCAGAACCGATATAATCAAGGTAGGAAATGCGGTTCGCATCAATGATGCGGAACACATCTGTTGGGCGGGGTGAAATGTTCACACGGCCCGTTGG
This sequence comes from Paracoccaceae bacterium, assembly GCA_023955215.1. Lineage (GTDB taxonomy): Bacteria > Pseudomonadota > Alphaproteobacteria > Rhodobacterales > Rhodobacteraceae > Ascidiaceihabitans. The sequence goes on along the minus strand of JAGSGK010000208.1, from coordinate 3,919 downwards.
TGCAGCCGATCCCGCAAAAAAGATCTTTTGGCGGGACAGGAAATCTTGGTGCTGATCGGACAGGCTGTCGAATATGTCGGCCATTGGATGTCGCGTAAGGTTAGAAGTTGTCTTTGCGGGTGCGGATTTCTGCAAACACTTCTGCGTCTGTTGCGTCTTCCATGCCTATAGCCGCTTTAAGTTTTGGATGGCTGGCCCGTAGGAATGGGTTGGTAGCAAGTTCTAGCCCAAGATTGGACGGAACGGTTGGTTCGCCTTTGGCACGGGCCGCATTGGTTTCGACCATCCGCTTTTGATAGCTTTCGTTATAGGGTTCGACGGTCATGGCAAATTTGCCGTTAGATGTAGTGTATTCGTGGCCAGAATAGATAGTCATCGCGCGCGGTAGGTCTTTGAACTTCTGCATGGTTGCCCACTGCATATCCATTGTGCCTTCGAACACGCGGCCACAACCCCAAGCCATCAGGCTGTCGGCGGTAAATGCGGCGAGGGCTTCGTCGAAGATGAATGCGATATGGCCGAGCGTGTGGCCAGACACATCAATCACGCGGCAGGATTCTGCGCCGAGCTGGAATGTGTCGCCATCTGAAAGTTGGGTATCAAGCGGGGGCAGGCGGTAGGCATCTGGTGCGCCGCCGTGAACGGATGCACCTGTTGCAGCGCGGACCTCCTCCAGACCCATGATGTGATCGTCGTGGTGATGGGTGATCAGGATGTGATCAAGCGACCAACCCAAGTCCTTCAGTGCAGCAAGGATTGGCTTTGCTTCTGGCACGTCAACCACGGCGGTTTGGCGGCTTTCAGTTTCGTGCAGGATGAAGGCATAATTATCGGAGAGGCAAGGAACTGTTATGACTTTGAGAGGCATGGTGTTTTGATCCAACTCGTGGTTATTTGAATTCCAGTCTGGCTGAACTTATGGACCGATGCAATGCACTTGGATGTGGTTGACCTTCATTCCTTTTATTATCGCACTAAATTGGGGCGGATCGCGCAGCGTGCTTTGCGCGAACGGATCGTGCGTATGTGGCCCAATACCATGGGGCAAACTGTTGCGGGCTTTGGATTCGCGGGGCCGATGCTGCGCCCCTTCCTGACTGAAAGCCGACGGGTGATGAATTTGATGCCGGGGCAGCAGGGCGTGATGCCGTGGCCCGATGGATTACCAAACCATTCAGTGATGGTGGAGGAAACCCTTTGGCCGATTGCGACGGGGACAGTGGATCGTTTGATCGTACTGCACGGTTTAGAAACCTGCGAACGGCAATCAGATTTGTTAAACGAGATTTGGCGTGTGCTTGGGCCTGGCGGGCGGGCGTTGTTTGTTGTGCCGAACCGTTCGGGGTTGTGGGCGCGGCGCGATAAAACGCCGTTCGGGTTTGGACGCCCGTATAGTTTGGGGCAGTTGGAATCGCAGTTGCGAAAGCATCAGTTTGTGCCATTGCGACAGGTATCTGCGCTGTTTGCCCCGCCAAGCCATCGTTCGTGGGTGGTTCGATCTGCAAATTGGTTTGAAAAGTTTGGCGGTAAACTGTCGTACATCCTGCCTGCGGGTGCGGTGATGGTCGAAGTGACAAAACAGGTTCACGCGCCCAAACGACCTGGGCTGACGGAAGCTGTTCGCAAACCACTTAAGGCGCTGGGTGGTGTGGCAAAGCCGGTAACTGGATCGGTGCAGGGGCGCGAAGCTTATAGCTTGATCATAAAAACGTGTTGATGCGCACCCTGATCCTGATCTGTGTGCTCATTGCAAACATCACACAGGCGGAAACGCTGCGCATTGGATCGCGGAACGTTGTGGTTTATTCACCCAAGTTACTGAGTGGCAAAGCCGCGCCATTGGTGATTGCGTTGCATGGAGGCTTGGGCAACGCGCGGCAGTTTCGGTTTTTTTTAAATTTGAAGCAACAGGCTGATAGGTATGGGTTTCGCGTGGTTTACCCGCAAGGAACACTGGCACAGGCCGCTTGGGCTCCAAATGGTCGGGTTTGGAACGCTGGAACCTGTTGTGGTACTGCTATGCAGCAACGTGTGGATGATGTTGGGTTCCTGAAGTCCGTCGTGGCGCAATTTAAAGCGCAAGGTTTAGTAAGCCAATCTGTGGCGGTTGGGCACTCAAATGGGGCCATGATGGCACTGCGGGCAGCATGTGATGCGCCAAATTTGTTTCAGCGTGTTGTGGCGATTGCTGGCCCGTTGTTGCTTAAGACATGCAAAAGACAATATAAACTTTCGGTGGTACACCTGCATGGAGCCAATGATCGCAATGTTCCAATTGAGGGTGGGGTGGGACCAGAAGGCGTGTTGCAGCTCAATTTCCCAGCTGTGCAAATGTCTGCGAACATTTTAGAAGCGGCAGGGGCGCAGGTTAGCATTGAAGTAATCACGGCAACGCATTTCCTCGGGTCCATCAATCGCGGATTGCGCACTGAGCTATCACTATCATTGACAGAGTTTGTGGCAAAGCGGATCACACAGTAGCAAAGTTTAAAATCTGACATTCGTGTGTAATTCCTGGGTTTTACATAAGCATAGATTCGACGAAATTCATTTTTCACAACGTAAAGCCTGTGGATAAGTCCCAAAAAAATGCAAGAAACGTGGCGCAGATTGTCGCGTTTTTGTGTAAGTCTTTGAAAATGAATAAAAACCCTCTGTTTGGGGCCCGTAATGAATTGTTGCGCCGCAGCAATTGCTTTGCTAATACCGCGCTGATTTAACTTGGTAGGCAAACGCTTGCCCGCCAAGTGTGCAAGTCCAAAAGTTACCGATGAGCGGTAACGGTTGAGAAATTCGGAAGGGTTTTCGTGTCAGATACTGGTTCGATATCATCAGGAATTGCTGTGCGTTATGCGACAGCGGTTTTTGAACTGGCGAAAGAAGCCAAAAAACTCCCCGCTTTGGAAAAAGATCTTGATGCGTTGAGCGTTGCGTTGGAAGAGAGCACCGATTTCGGTGAACTGATTACCAACCCCGTTTATACACGCGATCAGATTGCCGCAGCGGTTGCCGCCATTGGCAAAAAAATGAAACTTACTCCTATTGTTGCAAATACACTGGGCTTGATGGCGCAAAAACGCCGCTTGTTCGTGTTGCCTCAATTGGTCGCTACAATCAAAGGCATGATTGCCGATGAAAAAGGCGAAGTAAGCGCAGAGGTCTCGTCAGCTAAGGCGTTGACCAAAGCACAAACTGACAAACTGGCCAAAACGCTGAAAGCGTCTGTTGGCAAGGATGTAATCGTAAATGTCTCCGTTGATGAAAGCCTCATCGGCGGTTTGATCGTTAAAGTGGGCTCGAAGATGATTGATAGCTCAATCAAATCCAAGCTCTCCAATCTTCAAAATGCAATGAAAGAGGTCGGATAATGGGTATCCAAGCTGCAGAAATCTCTGCGATCCTCAAGGACCAGATCAAAGGCTTTGGCAAAGAAGCTGAAGTGGCCGAAGTTGGCCGTGTTCTGTCCGTGGGTGATGGTATCGCGCGTGTACACGGGCTGGACAATGTTCAGGCTGGTGAGATGGTTGAATTCCCCGGTGGTATCCGCGGAATGGCGCTGAACCTTGAAGTAGACAACGTTGGTGTTGTTATCTTTGGTTCTGACCGCGACATTAAAGAAGGCGACACAGTTAAGCGTACAAACGCGATTGTGGACGTTCCTGTTGGTCCGGAATTGTTGGGACGTGTTGTGGACGGTCTGGGTAACCCGATCGACGGCAAAGGCCCGATCAAAACCAAAAAGCGGATGCAAGCTGAAGTTAAAGCGCCGGGCATCATTCCACGGAAATCGGTTCACGAGCCGATGTTCACTGGTATGAAATCTGTAGACGCTTTGATCCCAGTTGGCCGTGGCCAGCGCGAGCTGATCATTGGTGACCGTCAAACAGGTAAAACAGCCATCGCGCTGGATACAATCCTA
>JAGSGK010000120.1 GCA_023955215.1 Paracoccaceae bacterium | reverse complement strand
CCCGAACGGATTTCGGCAAACCTGTTTAATTTACGCGCCTGTGATTTGCTAAATGGGCAATCAAAAGAAGTTGCGCGTGCGCGTCTTTCTGGTCTGTTGATCGGTGCCGAATTGGCTGCTGCCCGTCCGTTCTGGTTGGGCCAACAGGTTGCCGTCGTCGGGGCCAACAACTTATCCCAAATTTACGCCGATGCTTTGGCCGCCCAGGGTGTCCCTGCAACCGTGGCCGATGGTGCCCGTATGGCATTGGAAGGTCTTCAAGCAGCCTACCGCCTTGTAAAGGAAACAGCATGAGCCGCCCACTGATTGCAATCCTTCGCGGCATCAAACCGTCCGAAGCCGTAGACGTGGCCGCAGCACTTTTAGATGCTGGGATTGACCGGATCGAAGTGCCAACAAATTCACCTGATCCTTTTGAAAGCATCGGCAATATTGTTGATGCCTTTGCCAAGGATGCATTGATCGGTGCAGGTACAATTTTGACAACCGAACAGGTTGATCAAGTTGATGCAGTTGGGGGCAAACTGATCGTGTCACCAAACTGCGATCCAAAGGTCATTGCACACACGAAAGCCAAAGGCATGCAAAGCTGGCCCGGTGTGTTCACACCAACCGAAGCTTTTGCAGCACTCCAAGCGGGCGCAGATGGGTTAAAGTTATTCCCCGGCTCAATGGCCGGTCCATCGGGCTTGAAAGCGATGCGGGCCATCTTGCCAGTTGGGACCGAAGTGTTCGCGGTCGGCGGCGCGGGACCTGACAATTTTGACAAGTGGATTGCAGCGAGTGCTGACGGCTTTGGCCTTGGCTCTGCCATCTACAAACCCGGCATGACGGCAAAAGATGTGGGTGTGGCTGCAAAGGCTATCGTCGCCGCATATGACGCAGCCATATCGTGAGCAGCGTCTTCGATGATCGGGTCTGTGCATTGGGTGAAGGCCCGTTGTGGCACCCAACCCGCCAACAGCTTTTCTGGTTTGATATTGTTGGCAAACGCCTGCTGACGCGAACCAATGATGGGCCACAGGAATGGCAGTTTGACGAACATGTTTCGGCTGCTGGTTGGCTTGACCATGACACGTTACTAATCGCCTCGGAAACTGGGCTTTGGAGATTTTCCCTAAACGACGGATCCCGCGAATTGGTGATCGCGCTGGAAGCTGACAACCCTATCACACGTTCGAACGACGGGCGTGCCGATCCGTGGGGCGGGTTTTGGATTGGAACGATGGGTAAGAACGCAGAACAAGATGCGGGTGCGATCTATCGTTTGTACAAGGATGAACTGCGCAACCTGTTTCCATCAATCACGATTTCAAATGCGATTTGCTTCAGTCCTGACCGCCGATTTGCATACTACACAGACACCGTGACGCAATTGGTCATGCGCCAACCGTTAGAGCAACAAGATGGCTGGCCCACGGGGGAACCAGAGGTTTACCTTGATCTACGGTCTGAAAACCTGAACCCAGACGGCGCTGTCATAGATGCCGCAGGGAACATGTGGCTTGCGCAATGGGGCGCATCACGCATCGCATGTTACTCGACGGATGGGCAATTTATAAACGCCATCGAATGCGATGCATTGCAACCCTCCTGCCCTGCATTTGGTGGTCCGGAATTGCGCACCCTTTTTTGCACAACCGCAGCCGTTGATTTGTCGGCAGAAACGCGTCCACAACAACCCTCCAACGGTATGACGTTCCTGTCAGAAAATGCCGGGACAGGTCAATCAGAACATCAGGTGATCCTATGATTTCAACACTCGGCGTATGCTATTATCCTGAACATTGGGATGAGGCGATGTGGGCAAGCGATGCAGAGCGCATGGTGGAAACTGGTATCACGTGGGTCCGTATCGGCGAATTTGCATGGAGCCGTTTGGAAAAGGTTGAGGGCACGTTCACGTTTGAATGGTTGGACCGTGCGATTGCTGTATTGGCGGATGCTGGGCTGAAGGTTGTGATGTGCACGCCCACAACCACGCCACCGCGTTGGATGATTGAAAAACATCCCAACATGCTGGCTGTTGATGCAAACGGCAATCCGCGTAAATTTGGATCACGTCGCCATTACTGCTTTAGCCATCAGGGCTATATTCAAGATTGCGAGCGGATCACCCGCGTTTTAGCCGATCGTTATGGCGCGGACCCGCGTATTCATGCGTGGCAGATCGATAATGAATATGGCTGTCATGACACCATCATCAGCTACTCAGATGTGGCGCGCGCTGCGTTCCAAGAATGGTTGACCGATCGTTACGGCGATGTTGAGGCGTTGAACACTGCTTGGGGCAATGTCTTTTGGTCGATGGAATACGATCGCTTTGATCAGATCGATTTGCCCAACCTAACCGTTACTGAACCCAACCCTGCCCACGTCATGGCGTTTCGTCGTTTCAGTTCCGATCAAGTTGTTAAATTCAATCGCGTCCAAGTGAACGTTCTACGCGCGGCAACGGATGTGCCTTTGATCCACAATTACATGGGCCGTATCCTAGACTTTGACCACTTCGAGGTCGGTGAAGATCTGGATATCGCGTCTTGGGACAGTTACCCAATTGGTTTTCTATCAGACCGCTTGGAAGGGGACGACGATCACAAAGCTGCGTTCTTGCAGCAGGGTGATCCTGACATGCAGGCCTTTCACCACGATCTATACCGCGCCGTCGGCAAGGGCCGCTGGTGGGTGATGGAGCAGCAACCCGGTCCAGTGAATTGGGCCCCGTATAATCCTGCACCGCTAGACGGCATGGTCCGCTTGTGGAGCTGGGAAGCAATTGCGCACGGTGCCGAGGTTGTCAGCTATTTCCGTTGGCGTCAGGCACCCTTCGCCCAAGAGCAGATGCACGCGGGCCTCTTGCGCCCCGATGACACCCCTGCAGCAGGAATGGAAGAAGCCGCACAAGTAGCACAGGAAATCGCTACGCTTGGGCCATTGGTTCAAGTTCAAGCCGATGTTGCGTTGATCTTTGATTACCCCTCTGACTGGGCGTGGAACACGATGCCGCAAGGCGCTGACTTTGATTACTTCCGTTTGATATTCTCTGCCTACCGCGCATTGCGCCGTGCAGGGCTTTCCATAGATATTATCCCCAGCACGCAGCGCAACTTTGATGGCTATAAACTTGTCTTCGCACCCGGCTTAGCAAATACAGACCCAACTTTGATGAGCGACTTGCGGGACAGTGATGCGTTAGCGGTCCTTGGACCACGCACAGCGACCGTTACGGATGAGTTGAGCATCCCGCCCCAGACACAGCCCGTTATCACGGGACTGGATGTAAATATTGAACTCAGCGAAAGCTTTCCACCAAGTCATATTCGTTCTGTCGAAGGTGGGGGTTCAGTTGTGCACTGGATGGAGAAATTGTCAGGCTCTTCGCCTGTCTTGATGAAGACCGAAGGCGGGGCAACGGTCCTGACTGGTGATGATCAGATGTGGTATCTAGGCTCTTGGCCAGATGAAACTCTTTGGAATCGTTTGGTTGGGATGGCGGCGACACAGGCTGGGCTTCACACAACAGCACTCCCTGACGGCCTGCGCTTGCGCACAGCTGGAGCAGTCCAGTTTGCCTTCAATTACTCGGCGCATTCGGTCTCATGGAACGATCAAGTATTTGATGCTTGTTCTGTGACTGCATGGGATCGCCAAGACCGTATTCTGAAATAATTCACTAAAAATGTGAATTAGCCAAAGGCAGAACATTCCCACCTTTTAAGGCGAAGTATTTAACACTGTGGAGAAGTGGTGCACCCGAGAGGATTCGAACCTCTGACCCCCTGATTCGTAGTCAGGTACTCTATCCAGCTGAGCTACGGGTGCGCTCGGTGGCGGTTTAGTCTTGCCTGCGAAAGTATGCAAGCCCTCGTTTTCGCATTGTTAGAAATTATTTCAGAAAACGATATCGCACTTGGGCAACTTAATACAAAATGAAGTTCCATCAGCTGATGTGCTCATCAATTCCAGTGATCCACCGTGCCCGCGCACCAGTTCTTCTGAAATTGCCATTCCCAACCCAGAGCCACCTTTTGAAACCCCGCCCTGAAACGGTGTGAACAAATGATCCTGTGCTTGCTTTGGTAAGCCGGGACCAGTGTCTGCAACTTTTATCAGCCAGTTTTCAGCAGTTTCAGTGCCCGTTACGGAAATTTCAGCGGCCTTACCTGTTACCATGATCGCTTGTCGTGCGTTGCGCACCAAATTGGAAATCACACGGTACAGCTGCTCTGCGTCCGCACGCACTGCCATGCTTGGCGGGATATTTGTGACAAAACGAACGTCGTGGTCGCCAACGGCCAATCGTTCGCCATCCATTACGTCAGCGACAATCGTTTCCAAAAGAACCATCGAGAGTGTTGGGCTGGGTTCTTCGGCTTTGCCAAAAGCCAACGTGCTTTCACACAGATGTACAGCCCGTGTTATCGAGTTGACCAGTTTAGGCGCAAGGCGCGCGACTGTTGGGTCTTCGCTCATTTCGATACGATCGGTGAACAGTTGTGCAGACGTTAGAATATTGCGCAGGTCGTGGCTGATTTTGCTAACCGCACTGCCAAGTTGCGCCAATCTGTCTTTTTGACGCAAAGCGCTGGTCAGCTCCGTTTGCATTGATTTGAGAGCATCTTCGGCTTCGCGCAGTTCTGTTATCCCAGCACTTGGCGAAATGATCCGCCGACCGTCTTCAGGGGCCAAAGCGTAACTTTGCATGTGATCGACAACCCCTTTGATGGGTTTCACCAAAAAGATACGCACCGCGAAGAACAGCAGTGAGGCTGTGATGACAGAGATGACCGCAGACAAAAGCAGGATCCGCAGGCCATAATCGATCATGGCAGTACGAAGTGGCCCCGCTTCCATTGTAACCTCGATCAGTAATCCTGCCTCACGGAGGGGTGCCCCTATGACGCGGATAACTTCATTCTGCGGCTGCGTCAGGCGCATCACAGCGTCGCGCATCAAGACCACTGCGGTTCCCTCACGCAAATCAAACGTCTCTGAAATCTCGCGCGGCATTGGGGAAGACAACATCAGCTGCCGTGCCTCGTCGCGACGAAGCACGATGTTAAACACGCCAGCATTCTGCAGCAGTTCGGCTTCCAACTCAGTTTCCAGCATATCATCGGCCAATAATGCTAGTGATGCGATCTGTGCCCTCTCAAGGTGATCCAGAAGATAATCTTCTCTGAATCGCGCTATCGAGGGCACAAAAATCAGGATCTCAGCCAGCATCACAAAGATGGTGGTTAGAATAAGAAATCGACCTGATAGTGAGTTGAGCATAGTACCTCAGACAGCCAGAATCATTACGAGATAAACCGTTGTACGAAACCGACCACCCGTTTGACAGCCTTGCTATCAAACAATCTAGGGGTGAAATAAGCACCCGCTGCGCGTTTGTTGATCTCACCGATTGTTGGGTACGGCGCAACCATCGCAGCGATCTGGCTCATCTTCATGTTGTTGGCCAACGCCAGGGCCCAAAGATTGATCAGTTCACCCGCTTGGTATCCAACGATTGACGCGCCAACTGGGCGGCCCTTTACGACCATCAATTTGATGAAGCCCTTGGTTTTACGTTCCGCGATTGCCCGATCATTGTGGCTGTAGTGAAAGCGTACAACTTCCAATTTATCGCCATGTTCTTCCTTAGCCTGCGCTTCGGTCAGGCCAACCTGGGACAGTTCGGGATCTGTATATGTCGCCCACGGAATATGTGAAGTTTTCGCTTTGGACGGCAATCCAAACAACATAGAGCGGATAATAACCCCCGCGTGATATCCCGCAACATGCGTAAACTGTAGACCACCCGCGACATCGCCAATCGCATAGACACCGCGGTTCGTGGTACGCATGCCTGCATCCACAACCAAACCAGTGCGCGTGCGTTCAATGCCTGCTGCTTCGATGTTCAGCTTATCAATATTGGCTTTGCGCCCAACGGCCATCAATAGGTGGGAGCCTTTGAAGACACGGCCATCTTTGACCTCAACTTCAATCGCGCCTGCTTTTCCTCTGATTTCGGCAGCCAACGCGTCCTCGGCGATTTCGATCCCCTCGTCGCGCAAGGAGCTCAACACCACTTCCGCCAATTCAGGGTCATCTTTACCCAGTGCTTTCGCACCCTCAATGACAGTCACCTTAGAACCCAGACGAATGTGCGCTTGTGCCATTTCCATGCCGATTGGACCGCCACCGATAATCAACAGATGCTTGGGTTGCTCACGCAGTTCGAACAACGTCTCGTTAGTCTCATAGGGTACATTTTCCAAACCAGGGATCGGTGGAACCAAAGGTGAAGAGCCTGTTGAAATAACCACACGTCGGGCCGTGATGATTGTGTCGCCAGCCTTTACTTCGGTTGGAGAAATGAACTCTCCGTACTCTTCGATGACGTTAACGCCCAATCCTTCAAACCGCTCGACGCTGTCGAGTGGTCCGATTGTTGCGATAACGTCCGCGACATGATCCTTAGCGGCCGCATAGTCGACCTTGGGCTTGTGATCCGCCACGCCGTACTGAAGGGCGTGTGACTGGCTGTAAGCAGCTTTACCGCTGGCAATCAGCGCTTTGGATGGGACACAGCCAAAGTTCAGGCAATCGCCACCCATTTTGTGGCCCTCAAGCAAGGTGACTGACGCCCCCATTTGACTTGCACCGGCTGCGACGGACAAACCACCAGAACCACCACCGATAACCAATACATCTGTTTTAATACGCTTCATGACTTATAGCCCTTTTTTGCCAGTTAGGGCCTTAATGACGACAGGCACCAAAGACAGCGCCGCAAAACCCAAAATGGGCAGTAGAATATGTGGTTCAAAGATGATGCCCAGATTCGGCTTTTCGCCAGCTGCGAACACTTCGCCCAAGCCCGCACCGATCGATGAAAAGACGGCGGTTGCGGGAATAATCCCAAAGAAGGTTGAGATGAAGAAGCGGTGCAATGGCACTTGCATAAAAGCGGGAATCAGGTTGGCGATAAAGAATGGGACGACTGGGACCAAACGGATCAGGAACAACATCGTCCATTGGTTTTCATCAATACCATCTTTGATTTTCTTGATGGGGCCCGTTGATGCCTCTAATTTAGCACCAAGTTTTTCACCAAACCCGAACCGTGCGGCAAGGAAGATGAAAGCCGCACCAATTGCAGCACCTGTCACGCTAAGCATTGCGCCTAGAACAGTCCCGAACAGGAAACCGCCTGTAAGTGTCGCGAGCGTGGCACCAGGTAGAGAGAACCCAACGATCACCACATAAGCGACAAAGAACAAAAGGGCTGTCTGGAAAAGGTTTGCATCACGGTAAGCCAGCAATGCTTCGCGGTTGTCACGCAACGTATCAAACGTCAGGTAATCACGCAGAGTAAATGCCCCGATTATGGCGACCACGAGAATCACCGCGAGTGGCACATGCCTCTTTAGGTCTCGCTTTGAACCAGAATCAGGTTCGGAATTATTGGATTTGTTCATAATACGCATCACTCTTGCTCTGTTCATGTCCCTTATCAATGGACTGAACAGGCACGGGGCCGCTAGCGTGAAACATTATTCTCACGCGCCCTTGATAATTATTGCCCCTTTTAGGGTGTTTTCTCGCCGTTAATCGGGTAATTGAAACAATGGCTCGTTGATATCGATGTATTTGTTGCAAAACCGTCCGATTTCCCACCGCTAGGGTTTGACTTGGTCCTTGCAGCACTTTAGAGGACGAGCTTGAAATTAGACACGCACGGTTCGAATCTTGACCCTTGCGAACAATATGGAGACGGAGCGATGAAACGCACCTACCAACCTTCTAACCTCGTGCGCAAACGGCGCCACGGTTTCCGCTCGCGCATGGCTACTAAAGCTGGCCGTAAAATCCTGAACGCACGTCGTGCTAAGGGCCGTAAGGAACTGAGCGCGTAATACGCGTCCAGACTGGTTGCTTAAATGACCCCGCCTAAGGCCTCTTTATCCAGCGATCTAGCTGATAAGGAACTGCCTTTGGCGGGTTGTTTGCGTTTTGGCACCCCATCAAAAATCGAAGTCATCCAGAAACGCGCTGATTTTCTGCGCGCTTCACGCGCGCCGCGCGTTGCGATGCAAGGATTCGTCCTGCAAATCAACGAACGGGGTGATGATGCTCCAATGCGCATCGGCTATACCTGCTCCAAAAAAGTCGGCAATGCGGTTGCTCGCAATCGGGCCAAACGTCGATTGCGCGAAATTGCGCGCCTCGTGCTGCCCGAGCATGGAGCTTCGGGTACCGATTATGTGCTGATTGGCCGACGCGACAAAACCGCTAAGCGTGACTTTCAAGATCTGCTTGCAGACTTGCGCACAGCGCTGTCCAAGGATCACCCCAAAAAGGCTCGAACATGAACCCGCTTGCATTTGCCTTGGCTTTGCCAATTCGATTGTATCGGTTAATCTTTAGCCCTTGGGTCGGCTTCAATTGCCGCTATCAACCGACATGCAGCGCGTATGCGCTGGAAGCTTTAGACAAACATGGTGCCATCAAAGGCAGCTATCTGACGGTTCACAGGATCTGCCGGTGTCATCCGTGGGG
>JAGSGK010000144.1 GCA_023955215.1 Paracoccaceae bacterium | reverse complement strand
GGCCACAACAATGATACCAATGCCGCCGAGCCATTGCAGGATACCGCGCCACAACAACAGCCCCTTAGGCAGCGTTTCCAACCCGAAGAAAACAGTTGAACCTGTTGTCGTCAGGCCAGACATCGCTTCAAAGAACGCATCAACATAGCGTGCTTCGGTAGCACCAAAAACAAATGGCAGCGCGCCAAAGATAGGCAACATCAGCCAAACGCCGGTCGTAAGGATAAAGGTTTGCTGAATTGTGAGCCCTTGGCGCACCGCGTTGGCGCAGCTGAGCGACAAGATGCCACCGACCAAAATGGTGATCATCGCGCTTTCAGCAAAAGCAGGCCAATGGCCCAAGCCTTCGGCTACATCAACGACCAAAGGCAACAGCATGGCAAAGCCAAGCATAGTGACCAAAAGGCCGATCACGTATCCAACTGGGCGCAGGTCAAACATAGCCGCAGCGTTGGCCCGACCCGCGTCCACTGTCAATACCGTGAGTGGTAGAATTGGCTGTCTTAGATGTACAAACGATCGCGAAAAACATGCAGCGCAATGTCGCTACGGTTTAGACGCATAGCTGCAAGCTATTCGTCAGACTTGGCATTCAATGCGGCGATCTGTTCGCTGCGCACTTCGGCGGAACGTGCCATCGCGCTATTTTCGATCATGTTTACAAAGAATGAAGAAATTGCTGCTGTGAAGCCACCAAAGTAGATTGGTGCATTTGTAGATTGTACTGACATTTTGAAACCTTTTCGAAATCTTCGAATGACGGGCCCATTCCGTGTGTTTCAATTAAAATGTAGCGCCCTAAGTTACCAATGCTGAATGCGCATAGCCGCTGCTCACTCAGTTAAGGGCTGCGTGGGCGTTGGAACAACCTGTGCGATTCAAACCCCTACTTCAGGCCCTAAACAGATCATTTCCTGATCTGTATCTTGCGCTTCATACAGGTCAACTTTCTGCGGATCACCACTAAAACGCGCAATCAAACCGTTTTGACCTTCTTCAAATGTCCAACATTGAGGCGTGTTTTTATCCTCATATACGAAGCAAATCTCGCCCGCCTCTTCATACCAATAACCATCCTTGCAGATGCCATCCAAAAATGACCACTGAACCCGACGATTTTCCAGATATCGCTCTGCCCCATATGGTTTGCCTGTTTGGCCAAAAAACAGCGTTTTGCCTTTTGTATAGGCGTCAAACTCCGCAGCGCTCATTGTTTCAGCATTTGCAGTTGCGCCCACCAAAAGACAGACCGTTAGCGCAGCCCGCAAAATCAGTTTGGTCAAACACGTCATCTAATGGGTCATCCACTTTGCTACACGGCGGTCCATTACCCTGCACCAGATATTTGGCACCAAGGCCAAACAAGCCATCACAGGCAACGGCTGGGGTAGGATTGGCATTGTGCTTTCATCCAACTCCAAGGATGGAAAGCTGCGGCTTGGCCGTGTGTGGTGATCAGAATGGCGCGGCGCATTCAACATCATCGCGCTGGAATACCAATGTGGCGCATTCCATGAATGGTTTGGGCCGATAGGTTCAAAACGACCATTCTCCAACATCTTTCGCCGAAGGCCGTAGTGCTGGACGTAATCGGAAAGAAACAACTGGATCTGAGCATAGGCTGCGATAGCAAGCAATGCGCCTAGCCCTGCAAAACCACCAATGACTAAAGAGGCCAAAACAGTTAGAATTCCACCTGTTATGTATCCAATATAAGGATGAGAACCGCGCGACAGCACTTGTTTTGCGCCGGCACGTGCCATGTTTTCGGCCATCAGTCCCTCTTGAAAGCCACCCACCCATGCCCGAATTAAAAAGCGATAGAAACCTTCGCCAGATCGCGCAGAATTTGGATCACGATCCGTCGCCGCGTGAACATGATGCACTTTAGGGTGGGCGCTGGCGTGATGCCCAAACAAAAGCGAGCAATAAATAGCGATACCCAACCGGCGCGGTCCGCGTGAAGATCTATGGATCAACTCATGTGCGTTGGAGTTGGAGACTTGGCCAAACCACAACCCTGCACCGATAAAGATCAAAACCTTATCCAATGTCGACAAATAGCCTGCTTGTGCGATGCCCCAAACACACGTCGCCAAAACGACGAAATGCGCAACACCAATCAACAGCGACAAACTATGCCCGTTGTCGTTAGTGACTTCGATGGGTTCGGCGCTCGTAATTCTATCCAAAATGAAAACCAAAACGGTAATGCTAAAGACACTGGCCAATGGCAATACGCCACCAAATACACAGGCTAGAACCAGCAGTAGCGCGGGAAAAAGGCTGGCAAATGCAAAGATTATCATCGGGCGCATATTCTAAGAGCTCTCAATTATTTGTACGCCTTTTAGACCTCGGTTCTTAACATTAAGCAATGAAAACACCCCGGCCTGCCGTTTACTTTAGGAAACCTTGCAGCCCATTCACGACAAAGCCAATGCCAAGTGATCTGAAACCCGCCCTGAACTGTCGTTTTTGAGGGTAATCAACCAACCAAATCCTGCTACCAAACCCTCAATTCTTGATCGACTTTGCATGCGGAGACAGCACATGGCCACTGATACATCGAAAAAACACGGCGATGGCGTTTGGAAATCGGGCAAAGGCAAAGGGCGTCACCACACCAAAGGCCGCCAATTGACCGATCAGGCATGGGACGAAGTCAAAGCATTGCTTGGCACAGAACCACGCCGTGCGGATTTATTGATCGAACACCTGCACAAGATCCAAGATACCTATGGCCACCTCAGCGCGGCGCACCTTCGTGCGTTGGCCGAAGAAATGCGCATGTCCATGGCCGAAGTCTACGAAGTCGCCACCTTTTACGCACACTTTGATGTGGTCAAAGAAGCCGATACGCCTCCGCCTGCCCTGACAATCCGTGTCTGTGATTCACTGTCATGCGAACTTGCTGGTGCACAGGCACTGAAATCTGCCCTTGAGGACGGTCTGAACCCTGAAGAGGTACGCGTCTTGCGCGCCCCTTGCATGGGCCGTTGTGACACCGCGCCTGTTTTGGAAATCGGCCACAACCACATCGACAACGCGACGTTCGAAAAAGTCGAGGCGGCCATCGCAGCTGATGACACCCACGCCCATATCCCGACATACGAAACCCATGCCGACTACGCAGCTGAAGGGGGTTACGCTGCCCTCAAAGACCTGCGTGCAAACGGCAATTGGGAAGACGTTCAGGCCAAGATCAAGGAAAGCGGTTTGCGCGGCCTTGGTGGTGCGGGTTTCCCGGCAGGCACCAAATGGGGCTTTGTACGTGGCAACGCAGGACCACGCTATATCGCCGTGAACGGGGATGAAGGCGAACCAGGCACGTTCAAAGACCGCTACTACCTAGAGCGCACACCGCATCTGTTTTTAGAGGGGATGTTGATCGCAGCGTGGGCCGTCGAGGCAGATCGCGCCTATATCTACATGCGTGATGAATACCCCGCTGTCTTGGAAATTTTGGCGCGCGAAATAAAAGCACTCGAAGACTCCGGCATAGTTGACGCAGGTTATATCGAAGTGCGCCGCGGTGCTGGTGCCTATATCTGCGGTGAAGAATCCGCGATGATCGAAAGCATTGAAGGCAAACGTGGTATGCCACGTCATCGCCCACCGTTCGTGGCGCAAGTGGGTATTTTCGGCCAACCCACCTTGGTACACAACGTCGAAACACTTTACTGGATCGCGAAAATTTGCCGCGAAGGTCCAGAATGCCTGAACACAACCGAACTGAATGGCCGCAAAGGTTTGCGCAGCTACTCCATTTCTGGTCGTGTGGCAAAGGGCGGCGTTTACTTGTTGCCCGCAGGTTCAACCATCACTGACATCATTGCCGCCGCTGGTGGCATGGCGGATGGGCATGAGTTCAAAGCATACCAACCAGGCGGCCCGTCATCCGGTCTGTTGCCTGCGTCAATGAACGACATCCCGCTTGATTTCGACACACTACAACCACACGGCACCTTCATTGGTTCTGCGGCTGTTGTTGTCTTGTCCCAAAAGGATCGCGCCCGTGATGCGGCCCTGAACATGCTACGCTTCTTTGAGGACGAAAGCTGTGGGCAATGCACACCCTGCCGCGTTGGGTGTGGAAAAGCAGTGCAGCTGATGCAATCCGAAACATGGGATCAGCCGCTGTTGACCGAACTGTGTACGGCAATGACAGATGCCTCTATCTGCGGTCTAGGACAAGCAGCACCAAACCCGATCAAACTGACAATGCAGCACTTCGCAGACGAGATCTAATCAACCTTGTTCTTATAAACCTTGCACGAACACCCTCTGCTGCTGATTTTGCGGCATAGGGTGGTTGCAGCGTCTTTTGTGTTTCGCCCAATGCGCGCCATAACGTAGGCCGGTTTGCCCTGTACCCGCGATTTGATCGACAAATAGTGCGTCTTTTCTGACTTCACCAACGCACGGCAACTGCTGCGCAATCGCGCAACCTTCGCCTTTGCCTCAGATTTTGTACGCCCAAATGCCAGCTGCACGCCCCACGCTTTGTGCTTGAGGCCCGGTGGCGACAATCTGGTTAATCTGCGATCTTTGGCGAGGTTCAAACAGCTTTGCAAAAATGGCGTGTCCCCATCTAGGCGAAAATCATGCGCCTTTGGTGGATCATCGCGCCAACGTTCAGCACTTAACCCCGTGATGATTGGCACATAGTTCACTGTCTCACTGGCAAGCCCCTTACCCTCTTTCGTGAACCCGTTTGCACGCCCTTCGCCCCCATTATAGGCAACCGCCGCTAGGCCAGCATTGCCATAGGTACGCTGCAGCTCCCCCAAATAGTTGGCGGAGCGCTCAATCGCTTGGGCTGGATTATAGCTGTCAGGTAGGCCGCGTAATTTGGCCGTTTGAGGCATGAATTGCGCAATCCCTTGTGCCCCTGCTTGGCTCAGTGCGTTTGGATCAAATCGGCTTTCTTGCCACAGCAAACGCGCGAAAAATCCCGGATCAATGCCGTTATTGCGGCTGACGTTCTCGATTTGCTGGCACAAATCATAGGTGAAATGGTCGGGGCGAATGCAATCAACCTGCCCTGATTGGGCCAAACTGCACATGGTTCCCGGGGCATTGGCCAGCAAAACACCAGGGATCATCGCACAAAACCCTGCAATAACGCTTGCATACAGAGTTCGTTTCATCTGATCTCTTTTCATAGCGCTCTCGCCGTATTAGGTGATGTGAAACAAGTATCGGAAGTAAAATGGCGTTTTTCAGTAAACTCAAAGACCGTTTATTTAAATCATCTGCAAAGATAGATGAAGGGCTAGAGGCGATCGTTCAAGATAACAGCGCTGAAGAAGCCGTTGTTGTCGAAACGCCTGCACCTCCTCAAGACGTGGTTGAGCCTGAAATTGAGGTCGTAGTTGAGCCCACTGTCGAAGTTGTTCCAGAACCTGAGATCGAAGAGCCCGCACCGGAACCCGTTGTTGGAACGCCACCAGTTGCGCCAGTAGAAGCAGCACCGGAACCCGTACCAACACCTGTCCCCGAACCGGCCCCCAAACCTGCACCCACAGCCAAAAAATCAGGCATATTGGGTCGCATATTTGGCCAAGGCGAAACCAAAGAGGTTGTCCGCCGCGTTCTCGACGACGAGATGCTGGAACAACTCGAAGAATTGCTGATTTCTACAGATATGGGCGTTGATACGGCCCTGCGTGTCACAGCCAACATGGCCGAAGGCCGCATGGGCAAAAAGCTGTCAGTGGACGAGATAAAATCGCTTCTTGCCGCTGAAATCGCCCGCATTATGGAACCCATCGCCCGTCCATTGCCGATCTATCCAAAGACGCCACAGGTGGTTTTGGTCGTTGGTGTGAACGGATCAGGCAAAACCACAACAATCGGCAAGCTGGCTAGCCAATTCCGCGCCGCCGGTAAGAACGTTGTTATTGCTGCGGGTGATACATTTCGCGCCGCCGCAGTCGAACAATTACAGGTGTGGGGCGAACGCGCAGGTGTTCCTGTTCTAACGGCACCCGAAGGGTCCGATCCTGCCAGCCTTGCGTATGATGCGATGACCAAAGCGCATGAAGACGGCGCTGACCTATTGTTGATCGATACCGCAGGACGCCTTCAAAACCGCGGCGACCTCATGGAAGAGCTGGAAAAAATCGTGCGCGTCATTCGCAAAAAAGACGAAACAGCACCGCACAACACATTGCTGGTTCTGGATGCCACCACAGGTCAAAACGCCGTGAACCAAGTTAAGGTATTCCAAGAAGTGTCTGATGTTTCTGGCTTGGTCATGACCAAGCTGGATGGTACAGCCAAAGGTGGTGTGCTTGTTTCACTCGCTGATAAGTTCGGCCTGCCCATCCACGCGATTGGCGTGGGCGAGCAAATCGATGACCTTTCCCCGTTCGATCCAGAAGAGTTCGCCGCTGCCCTCACAGGTGCGCACATCGAATGACCGAATGGTTGATCAGCATTGAGGGCACGCAAACGGGCCATCAAGTTGCTCTTTACCTCGCGATCCTTGCTGCATTTCTGCACGCCGTTTTTGGTGCGCTGCAAAAAGGACGGCACGACCCGTGGCTCACACGCGGCGCTATCGATTTCAGCTATGGCATCATGGCCGCGCCCTTTGCCTTGTTTGTGGTGCCTTGGCCCGAACCCCACATGTGGCCGATCTTTGCTATCGTTTGGGTCATCCATGTCATCTACAAACTGTTGCAGGCTTGGGCCTACACCAAAGGGGCTTACACAGTGGTTTACCCCGTTGTGCGTGGCACAGGTCCATTGTTCGCAGTCATCGGCGCATATTTTGTCTTTTCCGAAAGCTTCACACTTATACAATGGTTGGGTGTTGCCACCTTGATGGCGGGTATTTTCGGGCTCGCCATCTACAACCTGAGATACCTTAGTGCAGAGCGTGACACCCTGCACGCCGCACTTGGGCTTGCGGTACTGACAGGGTTGTTCGTGGCACTTTACACCACCTATGACGCCTACGGCATTCGCGCGACGGCCAATCCCTTCACATTTTTGGCATGGTTCTTCATGATTGATGGGATCACAATGCCGCCAATCGCCATCCGCCGCTGGCTCAAAATGGAAAACCCTCCTGCCCTTCCACCTCTGATGTTGCGTGGATTTGCGGGCGGACTCATCGCATTCCTTAGCTTTGGGTCAATCATGATGGCCACACGCTTGGACAAAGTTGGCGAGGCCGCCGTCCTTCGCGAGACATCCACCGTCTTTGCCGCATTGATCGGCTGGCTGGTGCTAAAAGAAACAGTTGGCCCACGCCGGATTGCACTGATGGCGTTGATCGCGTTAGGTGCCGTTATAGTTGAAATGGGCGGTTAATACCGCAACAGGAGCAGACATGAGCACAGAAACATCTGGAAAAGAAATCAATCCGTTCGTTAAGCTATTGCTTGAAATGGGCCCAATTGTACTGTTTTTCATCGCCTACATGCGCATGAAGGACAACGTCTACACAATCTCAGGCACAGAATACGACGGTTTCATCCTTGTAACCGCTGGTTTTGTTCTTTTGTTGATCGCAACAACTGGCCTGCTTTGGTTCCTGACCGGGAAACT
>JAGSGK010000032.1 GCA_023955215.1 Paracoccaceae bacterium | reverse complement strand
TGTAAGGAGGGGAAAATTCATAGTCGTTAATCATGGCCTAGGGTCCATCATAGGGTCCAGCGTAGGGTCCATATGAGGGTCAAACGTAGGTTCCGTCAATAGAAAGCCCTTATTTACATGGGTTTTCATGCTTCTGAGGTGCCATAAAGGGGTAATGGCGGAGGAACAGGGATTCGAACCCTGGGAGGACTTTCACCCTCGTCGGTTTTCAAGACCGGTGCATTCGACCACTCTGCCACTCCTCCGACACGCACTTCCTAGTGTGGGTGAAAAAATTCCGCAAGCCCACTTTTAAAGAAAATTGCGCCTTCAAGATCTGAACACCTTGGGGATTTATGCCGATCCTTGCGCGAGACACTTTTCAGATCGTCTTTGACAGGATAGAGTGCCCGCAAGATCTTCGTTAGGAGACTGTTAATTATACCGATAATTGACAAATCAGGCGTGAACAGCGCCGCAAACAGGCAAGGAATACATGCGATGGGCAGCGCGGACATCATCAATCGTTTTGGTAAATTTGCCAAGAATGGCAGCATCGTTGCGTTTTCAACACTTATTTTGACAGGTTGCGACGACACGGGCCAATTTAATCTTGGTCAATCGCTACGCGGAATGGAGCAAGCACTGCACCACAGCGCGCTGGAAATGCCACAAAAACAACCGAGCGCGATGTTGAAGCACCACAAGTCTTCTCAGCGACCGAAGATGGTCTATGGGACGGACGCCCCTCGTTGGGTGGCGTATGGGTCGCACACCCAGATGTAAAAGACCCGGAGCGCGTCATCATCCGCAACACGACCAACGGAAATTTTGTCGTCGGGGCCTTGTTCCGCCGCGCCCGTGATCTTCCTGGACCACGTTTGCAAATTTCTTCTGATGCCGCAGAAGCACTGGGTATGTTGGCGGGTGCACCAGCACAGCTGAATGTCACGGCCCTGCGCAAAGAACAGGTCGCCGACGTCGTTCCTGAAATCGTCGATACTGTTGCAGCCCCTTCTGAGGTGAGCGAAACCGCTCTTGACCCAATCGCTTCAGCCGCCGCCGCAATCGACGCAGCCGCACCAACAACGCCTACAGCTGCAACGGCACCAACAAAGCCACCTGCCCCGCGCCCAACCAATTCCAGCCTTGAGAAGCCATTTATCCAGCTTGGTATTTTCTCGGTCGAAGCCAATGCCACCCGCACCGGTCAACAGATGCGCAACGCAGGGCTTATCCCAACGATCAAACGCGGTGAACGCGGCGGCAAACCGTTCTGGCGTGTCCTTGTTGGTCCCGCGACCAACAAATCAGAACGCACTACTTTGCTCAAAAAGATCAAAGGCGAAGGTTTCTCTGATGCCTACGCCGTCACGAACTAAGCCTATTTTCAGGAGTTATCCAACATGATCAGCACCAAACAGATCCGCCATATTGCAGCTGCTTTTGTGCTGATCATTGTTGGGGCACAAGCCAACGCTTTTGAAACACGCGCAACTGCCGCTTATGTGATTGATCAAACAACGGGCACTGTTTTGCTGAACAAGAACGCGGACACACCTTTGCCACCCGCATCGATGTCCAAACTGATGACGTTGCTCATGGCATTCGAGGCCATTCGCGATGGTCGCCTTTCCCTGAACGAAAAGCTTCCAGTTTCACAACATTCAATGGATTACGGCGGATCGACGATGTTCCTGAACACACGTGATCGCGTGAGCGTCGAAGACCTTATTCGCGGTATTATCGTTTTGTCAGGCAATGACGCCTGTTCGGTTATTGCTGAGGCACTTAGCCCAGATGGTACCGAATCCGGATTTGCACGTTTCATGACACAGCGTGCCCAACAAATGGGTATGACCAACTCGACTTTCGCAAACTCAAACGGCTGGCCCCAAGCCGGTCATCGCATGTCCATGCGTGACTTAGCGCTGCTTGCGAACCGTTTGATCAGCGACTTCCCAGAATTTTACCCGTTGTTTTCAGAAACCGAATTCCAATTTGACGGCCGCGCCCCTCAAAACACCCGCAACCGCAATCCATTGCTGCGCCTTGGCATTGGCGCGGATGGTCTAAAAACTGGGCACACGCAGGAAACTGGCTATGGGTTGGTTGGCTCTGCCAAACAGGGCCAACGTCGTGTAATCTTCGTTCTTTCAGGTCTCGACAGCTCTGCCGCACGCGCGCAAGAATCTGAAGCTGTTGTAAACTGGGCATTCCGCCAGTTTGCTCAACGCCCGCTAGCCAAAGAGGGTGAGCGCCTGGCAACCGCAGACGTATGGATGGGCGCTGTTCCAAATGTGGGTCTAGTCCCAAACCAAGACATCAGCGTGCTGCTTCCTGTTCTTGGCGGTGATGATATTCCTGCCGAAGTTGTCTACAAAGGCCCTATTCAGGCACCAATCGCCAAAGGTGATGAACTGGCTGAACTTGTTCTACGCCCAGAAGGCCTTCCAGAAACACGCATCCCCTTGTTTGCAGAAACTGACGTTGCAGACGGCGGCTTCATGGCACGGATCAGTACGGCAGCAATGAAACTGATCGACCGTCTGAACCAAGGACCACAGCCAGAGGGCGCATCGTGATCTCTAAAGGCAGCTTTATTACGTTTGAAGGCATCGACGGTTCCGGAAAATCCACCCAAACACGCAAACTTGCAGAACACCTGCAAGCCCAGGGTCGCGACGTTGTATTAACCCGCGAACCGGGTGGCAGTGAAGGTGCCGAGGAAATTCGGGCTTTGGTTTTGCAAGGTGAGCCAGACAGGTGGTCGGCAGAAACCGAAATCCTTTTGTTCACCGCAGCACGTCGCGACCATTTGGAACGCACGATCCTTCCTGCAATTGAAGCGGGCAAGGTCGTGATCTGCGATCGCTTCGCAGACAGCACCCGCATGTATCAAGGCCTATCGCGCGGTGATCTACGCGGCACAGTTGATCAGTTGCACAAACTGATGATTGGGCGTGAACCTGACATGACAATTTTGATCGATATGGACTCCGACACCGGCCTTTCGCGTGCCCTGTCGCGTCAAGGTGTAGAAGAACGCTTTGAAACCTTCGGTGCTGATTTGCAGGCGCAAATGCGCGCTGGGTTCTTGTCTTTGGCCGAAGAATTCAAGGAACGCTTCGTGGTGATTGACGGTGCACGAAGCATCGACGAAGTATCAGTGGACGTGTGCCAAACGGTGGACGATCATCTCACTACGCAATAAGCGCTCCTTTTCCCCCACCCAAACGCTGCCTTTTGCATTCCCCCTCATTCGATGTGGTGCTAGACCTGCTTTATGGCTGAAGAAATCAACGAACCAGATCGCGTTCCCGGCGCACCGCACCCGCGTGAAACCCCTGCCCTCATAGGGCAAGAGGCTGCAGAGACTGCGTTTCTTGATGGGTTCAACACTGGCCGGATGCACCATGCATGGATGCTGACTGGGCCGCGCGGCGTGGGCAAAGCAACCCTTGCTTGGTCCATCGCACGCTTCCTGCTGGCAACACCTGATCCAGACGGCGACGACATGTTCGGCGCACCCGTTTTGCCAACCTCGCTACATATCGATCCCGAACACCTAGTGGCACGCCGCATCTCTGCAGGTGCAGACCCGGGGCTTATCTCTGTCACCCGCACCCCCAATGAAAAGACGGGGCGTATGCGCGATCAAATCCTTGTGGATGACATCCGCAAACTCACCGGATTCTTTCAGATGTCGGCGACTGACGGTGGACGGCGCGTAGTGATCATTGACGCCGCTGACGATATGAACACGCAGGCCGCCAATGCGCTGCTCAAGATGCTAGAGGAACCACCAGAGCGGTGCACCCTTTTGCTGATCACCCATCAACCTTCCCGTCTTCTACCCACCATTCGCTCGCGGTGCCGCACCTTGCGGCTTGGAACCCTCAACGGTGAACAAATGCACAGCGCTATGGTTCAGGCCGAAGTCGAAGCAGACGCCAACGCGGCTGCACTTGCTGAACTCTCAGGCGGCTCAGTGGGCGAAGCCATGCGCTTGTCCCTGCTCGGTGGTCTGCAGATATACACTGAAATCGTCGGCATACTTGGCTCCTTGCCCAATATGGACCGTGCCCGCACCCTGCGCCTTGCCGAAGCCGCCGCACAGCGCGGTGCAGAGGAAAAGCTGGACCTGCTGTTTACGCTTCTTGAAATCGCCCTCGCCCGCCTTGCCCGCACAGGTGCAACAGGACAGCCACCCCAGATCGAGGCGGCACCACACGAGGCTTCGATAATGTCCCGACTTGCCAGCACACCTCATCAAGGCCGCGCATGGGCAGACGTTGGACACGAAGCCATGGCACGTGCTCGCCATGGCCGCGCGGTGAACCTTGACCCAGCCGCACTCGTTCTAGATACGATATTTAAGATCCAAGGCGCTGCCGCTTCATAAAACAGGCCAATATGACCCAGATACCCCACATCACCGACAGCCATTGCCACCTCGATTTCCCTGACTTTGAGGGGCAATTGCCTGAATTGATTGCCAACGCCCAAGCGGCTGGCGTCACACGTATGGTCACGATCTGCACCAAGCTGCGTCAAGAACCTGATGTGCGTGCCATCGCCGAAACCTACGCGCCTGTATTTTATGCTGCAGGCACACACCCAATGAGTGCGGCCTCAGAACCATTGGCCACGTTTGATGAATTGGTCGAAATGTCCAAACATCCCAAATTTGCCGGGATCGGCGAGACGGGTCTCGATTATCACTACACCGCAGAAAGCGCTGATATTCAAAAGGAATCTCTACGCATCCATATCGCTGCCGCACGCCAAACAGGCCTGCCCCTTATCATCCACGCGCGCGGTGCAGATGATGACATGGCGCGTCTCTTAGCAGAAGAACACGCAAACGGCGCATACACTTGCGTTATGCACTGCTTCTCCTCGTCCCCTGAACTGGCGCGCGCAGCGCTGGACCTTGGCTTCTATCTGTCGATGTCGGGCATCAGCACATTCCCCAAAAGCCAAGAGGTTCGCGACATCTTCGCCGCCGCCCCTGTTGAGCGCGTGTTGGTGGAAACTGATGCACCCTACCTTGCGCCACCACCACATCGGGGCAAGCGCAATGAACCCGCCTACACCGCGCACACAGCAAAGGTTGGGGCAGAAGTGTTCGGTATGGAGTACGCAGATTTTGCGGCCCAAACCCAATCCAACTTTGAACGCCTGTTCACTAAGGCTGCCAACTACAAGGCAGATGCTTAATGGATGATCTGAAGATCACCATCCTTGGATGCGGCTCCTCTGGTGGCGTGCCTCGTTTGGGCGGGCACTGGGGTGCATGTGACCCAACAAACCCCAAGAACAATCGCCGGCGTTGCTCGATCTTGGTCGAGCGCCTATCCCAGAATGGCACAACCTCCGTACTGATAGACACCTCTCCCGACTTGCGCACCCAGCTGCTGGATGCAAACGTTGGTCGCCTTGACGGTGTCATCTACACACACAGCCATGCCGACCATGTCCACGGGATCGATGACTTACGCATGATTGTGATCAACATGCGCGAACGGCTCCCCGTCTGGGCAGACCCCGTCACACGCGACGCGCTGCTGCACCGTTTTGACTATGTCTTTGTACAACCACCAAAGTCATCCTACCCACCAATCCTCGACATCAACACGATTGACGGTGATGTCACCGTTGATGGCGCTGGCGGCCCAATCACCTTCAAACCGTTTGAGGTAAACCACGGCTCGATCCAAGCGCTAGGGTTTCGGATAAACGATGTCGCCTACTTGCCTGACGTTGCTCAAATTCCCAATAATGTTTGGCCCGAACTCGAAAATCTCGAATGCTGGATCGTCGACGCCCTGCGCCGCAACCCCCATCCAACGCACTCACATCTGGCCCAAACGCTTGAGTGGATCGAGCGCGTACAGTGCAAAACCGCAGTGCTCACCAACATGCACAACGACCTAGATTACGAGACCGTCAAAGCAGAAACACCCAACCATATTCAACCTGCCTATGACGGCATGACGCTCACCTTCAAAACCGCTTAATTTCACTTTACCAAAAAAACTCCCGCCGGAGGCACCCGAACCAACCCCACGCGATCGGCCCCATTGAACATGCAAACGCTCCTAGACGTCATACTTCCCGTCTTCCTTGTCATCGGCTTTGGGTATGTTGCCGTATGGAAGTTTGCCTTCCCAATCTCTGGTATCGACGGGTTGATGAAGTTCACCCAAAGCTTCGCAATCCCCTGCCTGCTGTTCCAAGCCATCGCAAATATCGATCTGCAAAGCTCGTTTGACCCTCGCCTGCTCATCAGCTTTTACACCGGTGCCAGCCTTTGCTTTGCGATCGGGATCATCGGGTCTCGCCTTATCCTGAAACGCGACTGGGAAGACAGCATTGCTATCGGCTTTTGTTGCCTCTTCTCAAATTCGGTTCTCTTGGGCCTGCCGATCACCGAACGGGCTTACGGCGTCGATGCGCTTACCGGAAATTATGCCATCATCGCGATGCATTCGCCGTTTTGCTATGGTTTGGGTATCACTGTCATGGAGATCGCGCGCAATCGCGGACAATCCCCAGTCGTCATGGCCCGCGCCGTGGGCAAAGCGATGTTTCGCAACGCGCTCGTCATCGCGATCGCTTTAGGATTTGTGGTCAATCTCAGTGGTCTGTCCCTGCCAACATTTGCCGATGACGCCCTCAGCCTTGTGGTCCGCGCGGCATTGCCTGCAGCCTTATTCTCCCTTGGCGGGGTGTTGATCCAATACAAACCAGAGGGCGACAAGCTGGCCATACTGATGGTCTGCATGATTGGACTGGGTCTACACCCTGCAATCGTCTGGACCCTTGGCACGTCTCTGTCCGTGCCATCCGATTTCTTCAAATCAGGTGTACTGACGGCAGCTATGGCACCTGGCATCAACGCATATATCTTTGCCAATATGTATGGGCGTGCCAAACGGGTTGCAGCCTCCAGCGTGCTCATCGCCACCGGATCATCGGTAATAACAATATGGTTGTGGCTAACGGCCTTGGGTTAAACGCCCGCACGCGCCGCCAAAACAGTATCAATTGCATCCAATGTGCGCTGACTGGCACCAGAGTGCTCTTCAAGAAACAGATCGATCCGTGATCCGAAATCTTCAATCGGCTCAACCACCTTCTGAGCCAGCGCAGCACCATGTTCTACAATCTCTACGATACCAGCCGCTTGGGCCTCAACAAACGGATACTCGATGGTCCAAACATGCGGACCAACCAACACAGGTTTGCGCAAAGACAGTGGCTCGATAATATTATGTGCACCAACCTCGCAATACCCACCACCCACGATCACGCGATCTGCAAGGTTCAGATAGAAATACATTTCACCCAGACTATCGCCCAATAAAACAGCCGTGGAGCCATCCAACGCCTCCCGCTTGGCCGCAAGGTCCTTGTCCAGCGCGTCACTGCGCAGCGCAGTGTTCAGACCAGCCTGCTTTAGCTTGTCAGCCACATCACCAAAACGTTCAGGCGCACGTGGAACATAAACAAACAACGGTGCCCGCGTTTCATCCTTCAACGCACGTTCACGTACATCTTTGATCAACTTAACGAATAGGTCTTCTTCACCCTCAATGCCGCTCGCAATCGCAATGATGTTGTCCCACTCGCCCATCTGATCGGTGCGCAATTGTATGGCCGCGTCTAGCTGATGTTGTGGGATAGGCTGATCAAACCGCAACTCACCTGTGACATGCACGTTTTGAACACCCACCTCGACAAATCGGCTCGCTTGCAGGTTCGATTTCACAAACACGCCTGTTAGTCCGCGCATCACACGCTGGCGAATGCGCAACCCACGACTGTCGCGTTTCAAAGGCTTGGTCCCGTATTGCCCATTACACATGTACAACGGACACCCAGCCCGTTTGGCCGCAGAAATCATCGCAGGCCAAACCTCAACCTCCAGGGTCAGGCCAATCTTGGGCTGACAGGCACGAAAAAAGCGACGATAGGTCCACATCATATCAAGCGGAACCCAGATAACTGCCAATTGGCCACTTTCAATTTCTGCTGCGAAATGGCGCTGTGCTTCGCGCCGTCCAGCAGGCGTAAAGTTGGTAATGATTACATTGTCACCACGATCAAGGATCATCCGGATCAACGCCAATGCAGACCGCGTTTCACCAAGGCTCACACCGTGAACCCAAATCGCGTCTTGCGGCATCGGTCGATTATAGATCGCAAACCGCTCTGACAGATTTTGAGAATACAGCGCATCACGCCGCCCGCGTTTGAACAGGTAAATCAAAAGCAAAGGTAAAAAGAGCACCCAAGCCAAGCGGTAAACAATAAGGAAGATCATGCGTATCATGCGCCAGCCCTTATCATCGCAATCAGGTCTTTGACCAATGGTTTCAACGCCGCTTTTGCATCTTCAACCAATGTTCCAACATTCGCTTGTGTGGTCTGCGACTGCACCACGAAATCCACCAGTGCAGGCACACTTGACGCGTCATCGGGCAAGGGTTGTGATGCACCCGAACAATCTAAAACCTCATAGTCTTTGGCAAAATTAGCAACATTTGGACCATGACAGACCGGAAGGTTAAGGCAGATAGCCTCCCAAGGGTTGTGCCCACCGAGACTCCCGTAAGAACCACCTACAAAAGCAGCAGTTGCCAATCGATACCACAGGCCCAACTCACCAAAACTGTCCGCGATCCAGACGAAGTGTGATGGATCTGGTTGCCCACCCTTACTGCGCCTTGTGAAGGTTAGACCCGCTTGATCCAGCGCACCCACGATTTCATCCCCACGCGCAGGCGCACGCGGCGCAAGGATAAGCAACCAAGACGGGTCGCGCTTCACCAGCTCCCGCTGCGCATCAATCAAAACAGCTTCGTCGTCGCTATGTGTCGATGCCGCGACCCATATCTTACGACCGTCAAGTGCGGCTTGAAGTGTTCCAAGCACGCTTGCATCAACCCAAAGCGGCTCTGCCGCAGGTTTCAGCGATCCCATCACACGCACATCGCGCCCACCCAAAGACGAAAAGTTTTTGGCCGTTTGGTCATCCTGTGCCGCAATCAGATCAAACATGCCAAAGACCCGTTTGTACAATCCTGCCAGTCGCGCACGTTTCGCAGTGCTCTTGTTGTCCATGCGGCCATTCACATAAGCCATCGGAATATTACGCGCTGCACAGTCATAGATGGCACCAGGCCAGATGTCCTGCTCTGACCAGATAGAAAGGCAGGGCTTCCAATGATCCAAAAACTTGGCAATGAATTTTGGCCCATCCAAAGGCAAGAACTGGTGAACAGTGTTTGCAGGTAAATTCTGCCCCAACACATCCGCTGACGAACGGGCTGTAGACGTAATAACAAAATTCAGATCGGGGGCCTCTTGCTGCATTCCAACGATTAAAGGGCGCAACGCAAGGACTTCACCCAACCCCACAGCATGCATCCAAACCACCCGTCCAGCCGGACGTGCCTGCGTTGCAACGCCCAAACGTTCACCCGCCCGCGCAGCTTTTTCTTTGCCCTTGCGAATACGCCCGGCCAATACCCGCCGCATAACGGGCTGAAGCACACGGCGCAGGATCAAATACCCCCTAAGCTGAAAACCAACAGGCATAGTCACTTCAGGTCCATTTCGTCGGGCATTGCACAGTCACGGTATTTATTTCCAGATCAAGTCAATCGGCAGCTCTACGACATCTAAGCTAGGGATCTGCCTATGATCCAGCCCAAAAGGCGGATCACTCATCTGAATACGCGGAATTCAACGACCACATACCTGCGCTCACGCACCCAAAGGGCGATGCTAGATATGTACAATGTCAGATCAATTGGTGCGGCTGAGAAGACTCGAACTTCCACGGGTGTTACCCCACAGCGACCTCAACGCTGCGCGTCTACCATTCCGCCACAGCCGCACTTTGAGGTTAGTAGCGGTGATCTAGCCCCTCGGCGCGAGGATGTGAACCCCAAATATTCCACATTTCTGCTTGGCTCACATTCTTTCCTCCATGCCTTTCACCTTTGTGCGCAAAAGCTGGGTTGCAAACCGCGTCTGCCACAACGATCTTAAGGGAGACCCTAATATGGATACACAAATCAAAATGACCACCGCCCTCCCCCAAAGCGCCATTGAAGTCACCATTGTGTCCGATGTCATGTGTCCATGGTGCATCATCGGGTATCGCCAGCTTGAACAGGCCATGGCCGACACGGGCATCAACGCCAGCATTCGTTGGGAACCGTTTGAGTTGAACCCTGATATGCCAGTAACAGGCCAGAACACATCAGAACACATCCAGCAGAAATACGGCAGCACGCCTGAACAATCTGAGCAGTCGCGCGCGCAGATGAAAACACTGGGCGAAAGCCTAGGCTTTGCATTTAATTGGACGCCGAAAACCCACATGTGGAACACCTTCATCACGCATCAACTGCTCGAATTCGCTTTGAGTGAAGGGAAACAGCATCAACTGAAGTTGGCATTGTTTGAGGCACATTTCACCGATCAACGCGATCTATCTCAAACCGACGTTCTGGTAGATATCGCAGCCACTGTTGGCTTGGACACTGACAAGGCAAAACGCATCATAGAAAGCGGCGAACTGGGTGCAATAACCCGCGAGAAACAACAATATTGGCAAGCACGCGGAATAACCGGCGTGCCATCAATGATCTTTGGCGGCAAGTACCTGGTGACTGGGGCGCAAGGCGTCGCAGCTTATACAGATATACTGAAACGCACCGCAGCCGAAGCAGCGACTGTATAATGGTACAATGGATTACCAGCACAGGCCTGACCGACTTTCGCGAGGCCGAGGCATGGATGGAAGCCCGCGTGGCTGACATCCATAAAGGTGTCGCGGATGAATGCATCTGGCTGGTGGAGCACCCTCCTCTTTACACCGCTGGCACCTCCGCCAAGTCCCATGATTTGACCGATCCCGATCGCTTTCCCGTTTTTGATACCAAACGCGGCGGGCAATATACCTATCACGGACCAGGACAGCGCGTCGCCTATACGCTTTTGGATGTGGGCAAACGTGGACATGATGTTCGCCTGTTCGTGCAACAGCTCGAGGCATGGGTCATTGCAGCCCTCAAAGAATTCAACGTCGACGGGGCCATCCGCGAGGGGCGTGTTGGCGTCTGGGTGGATCGGCCTGACAAACCCCGCACCGCCACTGGCGACATCGCCGAAGACAAGATTGCAGCAATCGGCATCCGCCTGCGCAAGTGGATCAGCTTTCACGGGATCTCGATCAATGTCGAACCGGATTTGGGCCACTTCGATGGGATCGTCCCTTGCGGGATCACACAACACGGGGTGACCTCCCTTGTTGACCTTGGACTGCCCGTCACAATGGACGACGTGGATGTCGCTCTTCAGAAAAGCTTTGGTAAAATATTTACCTCGCTCTGAGATACTCTTTTTGAACCAGCTGACACAGTAACTTCAATCTGTTGCCGTTTTGTTGCCGTTATTGAGGTGCATCTGAAAGTCAGCGAAATCCAAAAGGCGATCCGATGTACAACAAATTAGACGGTCTATTCTTGTGTCTGCGCGACTCTGAAACACCCAGTGCAAACTTGGGTGAAAAAAACCGCTCGTCACTGAATAACGTAGAATTGCGCAACGCTACCAACAATTCCGTTGCCTTGGGTCCTTTTGAAATCTGGTCCGCCACAACAGGGCTTTTGCACAGTTTCGGCTCAGACAGCATGCTGCCAGCACGCAGCGCGATACAATTGAACCAGTACGCCGAAACAGAAAACCTTCCAATTGAAGACCTGATTTTGGTGAACTGCGAAACACAGGAGTTCGTTTCAAAAACGGAACTCTTAATACTTCCGACAGATTTCCCCGGCCTCATGCCAATTGGTGCATGGGAACAAAAGAAACGCATCCCAACAGATCAAAGCATCCCTTGCTTTACCGCCGGTACACTCATCGCGACGCGCGATGGGCAAAAGCGGATCGAAGATCTGCGCCCAGGCGATCACGTGATCACGCGCGACGCTGGTTTTGTTCAAGTACAGGCCATTAGCCAACAAAGCTATTCCCGCGCAGAACAGCGTCTTAACACTGATTTCCGTCCAATCGTTATTCCCGCAGGCACCTTTGGCAACTCACGTGATCTACACCTGTCGCCAGCGCACCGCTTGATGGTGACTGACAACCAAGCAGAGCTATTGTTTGGATCATCCGAAGTATTGGTCGCTGCCAAAACGGCACTAGAATACGCATGGGTCCATCAACAACCTGCTGACTTTGACGTAACTTATTTCCACATTCTACTTCCAACGCATGAATTGGTGCTGGTTGAGGAAATGTGGGCCGAAAGCCTGTTCTTGGGTGATATGCCTGAACGTGTGCTTGAAACCGGCAAAATCTGGGAAACCCTAGATGGGTTCGACATGAGCAAAGCAACGCACAACGGCACAGTGCGCCCTGTTTTACGCAGGCACGAAGCACGTTCGCTGATGCACCGCTTGCCAGATTGCATCGACCAAGTTGCCGCGCAACAGGCCCCGAACGAAGTGTTTTACGCCGCGGCATAACGTCACCAAATTCTTCCCTGATTTTCGCGCGGCGAACGGGCATTCCTTGCGTTCAGCAAGTGACCTTCCCAGCTTCCGTGCAAATATTGTGCAAAAGCAGCCCATTGCCAACGGCAAACGCCTGAACACTCAACAGCCATTGTCAGAAATCGCGACAATATTTCGCGCATGTTTGGTCATCTCAGTCATTGCTCATAAAGGTTTGCTCCATTAGAACCGCGAGGAATCCTTCGCAACGAACAACTTGTTGTGAATTTTTTTATAATGTCAGGAGGCAACCCTATGGCAGACGCAGCCATCCACGGGCACGACCACGAAGATAACCGTGGGTTCTTTACCCGCTGGTTCATGTCCACAAACCACAAAGACATCGGTATTCTATATCTGATCGTCTCAGCCCTCGTTGGCTTTGTATCCGTAGCATTCACCGTCTACATGCGGTTGGAGCTTATGGACCCAGGCGTTCAGTACATGTGTATGGAAGGCGCGCGTTTCTTCGCAGACTCCTCCTCACTTTGTACTCCAAACGGACACCTGTGGAACGTTTTGATTACTGGCCACGGCATCTTGATGATGTTCTTCGTGGTTATTCCGGCGCTATTCGGCGGCTTTGGTAACTACTTTATGCCATTGCAAATCGGCGCGCCTGACATGGCATTCCCACGTATGAACAACTTGTCCTTCTGGATGTATGTTGCTGGTACAACCTTGGCAATCTGCTCTGTTATCTCCCCCGGTGGGAACGGTCAGCTTGGTTCTGGTGTGGGTTGGGTTCTGTACCCGCCGTTGTCAGTACGTGAAGGCGGCATGTCTATGGACCTCGCAATCTTTGCGGTCCACGTTTCTGGTGCCTCATCCATC
Organism: Paracoccaceae bacterium; assembly: GCA_023955215.1. Taxonomy (GTDB): domain Bacteria; phylum Pseudomonadota; class Alphaproteobacteria; order Rhodobacterales; family Rhodobacteraceae; genus Ascidiaceihabitans. Next base: position 3,738 of record JAGSGK010000032.1, on the reverse strand, counting down.
CTTGGTGCGATCAACATGATCACAACATTCCTAAACATGCGTGCTCCTGGCATGACATTGTTCAAGGTTCCGTTGTTCTCATGGTCAATCTTTGTGACCTCTTGGTTGATCCTGTTGTCCTTGCCTGTTTTGGCTGGCGCGATCACCATGTTGCTGATGGACCGTAACTTTGGCTTCACATTCTTTGATCCAGCAGGCGGTGGCGATCCGGTCTTGTACCAACACATCCTGTGGTTCTTTGGACACCCTGAAGTGTACATCATCATTCTTCCAGGCTTTGGTATCATCTCTCACGTGATCTCAACATTCGCACGCAAGCCGATCTTCGGTTACCTGCCAATGGTGTGGGCTATCATCGCGATTGGTGTTCTAGGTTTCGTCGTATGGGCACACCACATGTACACGGTTGGTATGTCACTGAACCAACAAGCCTACTTCATGCTCGCAACGATGGTCATTGCGGTCCCAACAGGGGTCAAAGTGTTCTCATGGATTGCAACCATGTGGGGCGGCTCGATTGAGTTCAAAACGCCAATGCTATGGGCTTTCGGCTTCTTGTTCTTGTTCACCGTCGGTGGCGTTACAGGTATCGTTCTGTCCCAAGCAGCTGTGGACCGTTACTACCACGACACATACTACGTTGTGGCACACTTCCACTACGTGATGAGTTTGGGTGCGGTCTTTACGATCTTTGCAGGGGTCTACTTCTACCTGCCGAAGATGACAGGTCGCATGTACCCTGAATGGGCTGGTAAACTACACTTCTGGATGATGTTCATCGGTGCAAACCTTACCTTCTTCCCACAGCACTTCTTGGGTCGTCAGGGTATGCCACGTCGTTACATCGACTATCCTGAGCAGTTTGCATACTGGAACGAATGGTCCTCATGGGGCGCGTTCCTAAGCTTTGCATCCTTCATCTTCTTCTTCGGGATCATTGCCTACTCATTGCTACGCGGTGCTAAGGCAACTGAAGCGAACCCATGGAACGAATACGCGGACACCCTGGAATGGACTTTGCCAAGCCCACCCCCAGAGCACACGTTCGAAATTCTTCCAAAGCAAGAAGACTGGGACAAACAACACAGCCACTAATTGGCTAGGTTGATTTAAGATACAAAAGGCTCCAACGGCGGTTGGGGCCTTTTTTCTGTTCGGGAGGGTTTGGTTGACGGAAATTGCAGAACGACCTAGCGTTGAAGAGATCCAGCGAGAACAGGTGCCGCATTTACAGATGGGCTATAAATCATACATCATTTGCACAAGTCCACGCAGCGGCAGCACCCTTCTGTGTCAGCTCTTGACCAACACCAATGTCGCCGGCGTACCTAATTCCTATTTCCATAAACCTTCCCTGACCAACTGGATGGAAGTTCACGGCATTGCGCCCAATAGCTTGGGCAACCGTTCAGAAAAATTGGAAGCCGTTTTGAAAAAGGCGCATAAAACCGGTACCGCAGAAACCGGCGTGTTTGGCCTGCGACTTCAAGGCGGCAGCCTTAATTATTTTATGGGCCAACTCAAACTTTTGCATCCCGAACAAAACAGCGATGTGGATCGACTAAACGCAACCTTCGGGGAAACTGCGTTCATTTTTCTGTCGCGCAAGAACAAACTGGAACAAGCCATTTCATGCGTAAAGGCAATGCAGACAGGGCTTTGGCATAAAGCAGAAAATGGAACTGAGTTCGAACGTTTGGCACCATCACAGCCCCCCTACTTTGATGCAAAGGCGATCAGACAACATCTTGCAGAGTTTGAGGAGGATGACCAAAGGTGGGAGCACTGGTTTACAAAAGAAAGCATCCAACCCTTGCGCTTATCTTACGAGGATCTAGCAGATGATCCCTCAATCACGTTAAGCAAAGTACTAGAAGTGCTTGGACTTAAAACATCAAGCACAAATGCGATCAAGGTACCCTTAGCCAAAATGGCCGATGAACTAAGCAAGGAATGGGCCGCGCTATAATACCGGCAGCAGCTCAAATAAAACCAAAGTTTCAGATCGATTGGACCACCCTAACTCTACATCTCTGAACGGTTGCCAACTTTTATTGAGCAATGCGGATAAGCACGTGGGAGAGGCCCTAGTCAGCCTGACAATAAGGCGCTGCTTTAGGTTGAAAATAAAAGCTTGGGTTGAATATAATGTCGCAAAATCCCTACCAGTCATTAGAAGCAAAAGCCTTCTGGTTACCCGCAGTAGCCAAGCGCAATATGTTCGATATCAGCGACCTTTGGGTGGCCCCCTTCCCAATCACGCAAAGTACCAAAATTACAACCTACGGCTCATGCTTTGCTCAGCACTTTAGCCGCGCATTGGTCGCTCGTGGATTTCGCTGGATCGATGCAGAACCGGCCCCGCGCGGGCTGTCAAACGACAGCAATAAGACCTTCAACTATGGCGTATTCAGCGCCAGAACTGGCAACATTTACACCACCTCATTGCTGAAACAATGGACAGAATGGGCATTGGGCCACAAATCTCCACCCGACCTATTTTGGGAAAAAGACGGACGGTATTTCGACCCCTTTAGACCCGTTATTGAACCTGACGGCTTTGGTAGTCTCGAAGAATTGTTGGCCTCTCGCGCACATACGATTGCCGCCTTCCGCACCTCTATTCTGGACAGTAACCTTTTTGTTTTTACACTCGGCCTTACCGAAAGTTGGTGGGACCGTGACACCGGTGTCGAATACCCCATGTGTCCGGGTACCATCGCAGGAGAGTTTGATGACCCAAAACACCTGTTCAAAAATCAAGATTACTCCTTCGTCTACCAAAATCTACATGACGCAATCGCAATGATCCGCAAGGCACATGAAAATGGGCCTGCCTTTTTGTTAACAGTGTCCCCAGTCCCTTTGACTGCAACCAATTCCGGCAATCACGTTCTGGTCGCGACCATGGAATCAAAATCCGTCTTGCGGGCTGTTGCAGGTCAAATTGCACGCGATATGGATGACACCAGCTATTTCCCATCATACGAGATCATAAATGCGGCCCCCTACCGCGCCACGTTCTTTGAACCAAACCTGCACAGCGTAAACATTAACGGCGTCAACCACGTGATGAAGACATTCTTTCAAGGGCTACAGGAACTTCCCATTGACACCCCACCCACCGGGGAACCCGCCACAGGCACAGATGATGCCCCTCGCCCAAGCAGCACCGACCTTGCATGTGAAGAAGAATTGCTCTCGGCATTTGGACCTAAAAAATGAGCCCAATATTGTTAACAGGTGATTCTCATCTTGGTGCCCTCAAACATGCCCAAGATTTCCAAGACGACCCGAGAATTGGTGAACTTGAGTTTCTACCACTGGGCCAAGGCTATGGATCCCTGATCGATTTCTTCGAGGTTGATAAGGCGGCGCAAACCGTCACTATCACCCACGAAGAGTGGGCAAATCATTCGTTTTCTCAACAGTCCCTCAACAAAGATGGTGATTTTAAATTGCTGGTGGTGTCCATGCCAATCAATTCCTCTCGCATCTTGCGCGACTGCTCTTGGCATCGCAACGTGCCTTGGTCGATGAAAAAAGGCGCGAAAGAGGCCCCACTTTCTGACGCTTTGGTTCAGTCGATGATACAGCACGATTGCTTGAAATCTATTGAATTCATGACAGCACTGGCCGCCGTTGGCATCAAGGTTGCTGTGATTGAAGGACCCCGTTTTTTTGATCACGCCCGCTATCTACAAAGAAAACGCATCGATGTCTGTCTCGAAATTGAAC
>JAGSGK010000206.1 GCA_023955215.1 Paracoccaceae bacterium | reverse complement strand
CTTATTGTTCAACGTTGAGGCTGGCTGCTAATTACACGGCGGAATCGCAGCCATACAGCCTACTTGTTTCGCGCTACAACATGCGTCTGGGCGTATGTATTCCTCGAATGGAACCATAATCAACGTGTTGTTACTCACGCAACTACAGGTCGAGCTTGTTACTTTGGTGATTGATCTGCGATGTAGCGAAAAAACATTGGTCACTACTTATGTCACGACACTTGTAGATGTTGATGGTGTGACTTCTCATGTAAAATGAACAATGTAATCAACTATAGTTAACTATAAAGGCGTTCAGGCTGTAGTAGTTCAGTGGTAGAGCGCATTGAGATCGGGAGTTCAATACTCCCCTACAGCACCGGATTATCACCCTCGGATTTTGCCCATAAGCATGTCGTCAACTGGTGGCAGCATTGCATTAAAGGACATCCGTTCTTAGGTTTCCCTCAGACCCATGCCCTTCATCGTTAGGAAACCCTATGACCACCAGCGTTAAAACGCGCGCCCGCAATCTTGTTCTTGGTGCGTTGGTGGCAGATGCCGCAGCGATGGGGCTTCATTGGCTGTATGATCAAGATCGCATCGCTGCGGTTGCGCCGAAAACACCGGAGTTCGTTGGGCCCGACCCTAGGCACTTTGAAAACGTGCCGGCCTTTTTTGCGCATGCGGGCCGCCTATCGGGTGCACAATCGCAATACGGCGAGCAAGCAATGGTGATGGCCCGCGCCCTTGCTGAGGGCGGTGGTGCATATGATGCGTCAGTGTATGCAAACCAGTTCCGTTCGCACTTTGGTTATGGTGGAAAATACGTTGGTTATATCGACCATGCGACCCGCGATACCTTGGACAACTTTCGCCGCTCTGAGGATGCGATGCTGATCAAGGTCAACGCGATCCCATTTGATGGTGATCCCCGCTTTGGTCTTGCCATGATGAACAAGGCCAATGTTGCCATACAGCAAAACAGCGGGGACGCTGTGCGTGCGAGCTTTGAAAAAGCTGTGCGTATTATGGCCGATGATGACGCAGTGGTCGCTTACGGTTTCCAAGTGCTGGATATGGTGATGGGCATGCCGCCCGTTTACGGCGCGGTTGATCAACAATTGCCTGCCATTTCTAAGCTGCCTGCATTGGTGGGGGCGCAAACTGTTGCGGCTGTTGATGATGCAACGCTGATGCTGTCCGTTGAGTCCGCCGTGCGTACAACCAGTGATCACCCGCAGTCTGTGGCCTACGGTGTGGTGAGTGCAAATATGATGCAGGCGGCCATCAATGGTGCGGATATGACGCAAGTTATTGCAGCGGGACGTGCCGTTGCGAACACCGAAATTGATGCAGAATTGGCAAAGGCCCTTTCGATGGTCGAACAGGCCAATACGGAAGTGACCAAGCAATTTGGCATGGCCTGTGACCTGAAATCGGGTGTGCCAAGCGCTGTTCACAACCTTGCAACCACGTCCGATTACACGACGGCCGTTCGCAACAATATCTATGCGGGCGGCGACAACTGTGGTCGTGCGATCCTTGTGGGTGCTTTGGCCGGGGCGGTTTACGGGGTTGATGGAGACGCGGGAATTCCGCAAGCTTGGATTGACCGTTTGGGTGCGCGTACTGAGATCGATGCAATTTTGTCCAAACTGTTTGGTTAAGCTGCCAATATCTTCGTGACAGCCACGGTCGTCAGATGCTAGGTAAGAACAAAGCGAGAATGACACCCTTTGTAGCCAAGTGAGACCCGCAACCGATGTTCAATTTCTACGAGTTCTTTGCTGGTGGCGGCATGGCCCGCGCTGGCCTTGGGACCGATTGGACCTGTTTGTTTGCCAACGACTTTGATCCCAAGAAAGGCGCGACCTACCAGCGCAATTGGGGCAGAGGCACGATGGTGGTTGATGATCTGCGCAACATTTCCCCCACTGATTTACCTGAAACCCCCAATTTGATCTGGGGTTCGTTCCCTTGTCAGGACCTGTCCGTTGCGGGCAATGGCGCGGGATTACAGGGCAATCGCTCCGGCACCTTCTGGCCGTTCATGTCGCTGATTGCTGAGTTGAAAGCGGATGGTCGTGCGCCTGAGATGATCGCACTCGAAAATGTGGTTGGCACGCTGACCTCACATTCTGGTGCAGATTTCACCGCTATATGTACCGCGTTGAAGGAATTGGGCTATCGCTTTGGCGCGCTGGTGGTGGATGCCGCATTGTTCCTACCCCAATCGCGTGCCCGCCTGTTTGTCGTTGCTGTGCGCGAAGATTTGGCTGTGATGGGATCAGTCGATGGGCCGCAAAAGCCGTGGCATACGACTGCGTTGAAACGCGCGCATGATAGATTGCCCAGCGACCTCGCCGCCTCATGGATTTGGTGGGATATGCCGGAACCTGCAAAACGCGAGATGCGGTTTGCAGATGTGATCGAGGACAAACCGCAGTGTGTCAAATGGCACACCGCCGCTGAAACCCGCGCGTTGCTGTCGATGATGAGTGACGTGAATTTGGCCAAGGTCGAAACCGCTAAGGCGGCAGGTGTTCGCATGGTGGGTGGGTTATACAAACGCACACGGCTGCATCACGGGATCAAGGTGCAGCGCGCTGAAGTACGCTTTGATGATATTGCTGGCTGTTTGCGCACGCCCGGTGGTGGATCATCACGCCAATTGATTTTGGTGGTTGAGGGCGACAAAATTCGGTCTCGTCTTTTGTCTGTGCGTGAAACAGCGCGCCTGATGGGATTGCCTGACAGCTATGTTTTGCCGAAGGTTTACAACGAGGCCTATCATCTGACCGGCGACGGTGTTGCCGTGCCTGTGGTAAGCTATATCGCCAAGCAGATTTTAGAGCCTAATTTGGTTGCCATGCGCAGTGCGCTGGATCAAAGTACTGAAAAAGCTAAGTAAATTACTTATCCTGCAGTTTGATCAGCGTCTTGTGATAGCGTTGCAACCGATCAAAATGCGCCTCAATCGCGCGCAAAATTTCGGTTGAGTTTTTCACGTTCAAGAAGTGATCGACCATCTGCGTATAGTGCGCTGATTGGCGCGGCAAACGTTGCACCGGATCGCTTTTGTCCGCGATTTCTGCATCTGACATGACCTGAACGATCTGCGCAGGTTCGGGCAGTTCCATCACCGCTTCTGGTCGCGGTGGTACGGTGCCGTTCATCAGGGGCGATACATCGTTGAACTGGTGATACAGCCGATCTTCGAGCGGTGTAATATCGGCGCGATCCGCCACGGGATAGGCCATCACATAGGCAATTTCCCAAACGTCGATCTGGCGATTGGCAATGATATCCGAACGCGCAGATGTGAGGTGGCGGCGCACACGGCTGCGGATGCCATCTTTGGATTGGCCCACATACATTGGCGTTTTGTCCAGATCGCACAGGACGTACACCCCAATCTCACTGATCAGACTGCCACAGGCTTTGTCGCGAAAATCAAAATTTGTGGCCATGATGCGCTTTCTTACTGGTTGCGTGATCTATACCCGATCCGGCCTTGGCGTGCCAACCACCCCATTTTCTTGCGTCAGGGCGACAGACCCAGTAGCCTTTGAGAAATCAAATTTTAAGGCCCTGTCATGTTTGAAAAGCTAATTGAATTTTTCTCGAACCCGAACACGTACGAAACACCGATGCCCAAAGCGGATGCGGATCATGTTATTGGCGCGTTGATGGTACGGGCGGCCAAGGCGGATCGCGCATATTTGTTTGAAGAAGTCGAAACCATCGACCGCGTGCTGTCGGAACGTCACAACATCGGTCCAATAGACGCCGCCAAGATGCGCGCCGCCTGTGAACGCCTTGAAGAAGCCATGCCAGACACCGTTGAATTGGCCGCAATCTTGCGCGAAGCGGTTGGTACGGACGAGTTGGAAGATGCAATGCGTGCTTTGTGGCGGATCGTATTTGCCGACGGTATCGAACGCGATGAAGAAGACGAGGTTTTGCACAAGGTTGAGGCCATGTTGGGCGTTACGCCAGAGCGTGCAAAAGAGCTGCATGATGAGGTCATCAGCACCAAGCTAGGTGTGGTCAAAGTTTAACCCTAAAAAAGGGGCGCGTTCCCCTTTATATTATGCCTCGATTCACATGGTTTGGTCCTATTGACCTGCCCCCCAGACTCCCCCTATACGGATCAAGTTCGGAAGACTTAATGAGTCGGCCGGACCTCTTGTGTTGTGGTCGCTTCTTCGCGGCGTTTAGAGCATCCAAAGGTTTATAAGGAATGTTGACGTTATTCTCTGGCGGGCACCACGGTGGACCCGATGAAGGCACAGAGCTCTGACATCACGCACAATCAGTGGGCAAACCACGTAATTTAGGAGAAGCGTCAGATGAACCTGATCGCACAAATCGAGGCGGAACAAATTGCCGCCCTAGGGAAAGACATCCCTGATTTTAAAGCCGGCGACACAATTCGCGTAGGTTTTAAAGTAACCGAGGGTACACGTACCCGTGTTCAGAACTATGAAGGTGTGTGCATCGCGCGCAACAACGGCAAAGGTATCGCCGGCTCTTTCACTGTTCGTAAGATTTCTTTTGGTGAAGGCGTTGAACGTGTATTCCCGTTGCACTCCACCAACATCGACGAAATCGTAGTTGTTCGTCGCGGTCGCGTTCGTCGCGCCAAATTGTATTACCTTCGTGATCGTCGCGGTAAATCTGCGCGTATCGTTGAGAATACGAACTACAAGCCACTTAAAGCGTAAGGACTGGGTAGATGAAAACAGATACACATCCCGATTACCACATGATCAACGTCAAAATGACCGACGGTACGATCTTTCAAATGAAATCCACTTGGGGCGCAGAAGGCGACCAATTGGCTTTGGACATCGATCCAACAGTACACCCTGCGTGGACTGGTGGCGGCGGTCGTTTGCTTGATACTGGCGGACGCGTTTCCAAGTTCAAAAACAAATATGCTGGTCTTGGCTTCTAAGCTTTTACCACTTTGTTGGATTGAGGGCGTTACCTGCGAGGGTAGCGCCCTTTTTCTTTGTCAGCGCCAATTTCGGTTTGCTCAGGTGCAACCCAACGGCAACGTCATAAATCGGCTTTATATCAAAGCCCTACGTGCCACTTCCCAATCCATGATCCGCGCCATATACTCTTTCAAAATAGACCCACTAACGATTATCTCGTGGGCGAAGGGGACTAAAAATGGCGCATATTATTGTTGTGGGCAACGAAAAAGGCGGCGCGGGTAAATCCACCGTGTCTATGCACGTGGCAACTGCCCTTTCGCGTATGGGCCATAAGGTTAGCGCGCTTGACCTTGATCTGCGCCAACGCACCTTTGGTCGCTACATTGAGAACCGCGCCGAGTTCCTGCAGGCCTCCGGTCTAAGCCTACCCAGCCCGCAAGTGCACGAGTTGCCAGAGATTGACCCAAAGGCGCTAAAGCCTGGTGAGAACATTTATGACCACCGCCTGTCTGCGGCTGTTGCGTCCCTTGAAGCTGACAACGATTTCATCTTGATCGATTGCCCAGGCTCCCACACCCGCCTTAGCCAAGTTGCACACTCATTGGCCGACACCTTGGTCACACCGCTGAACGACAGCTTCGTAGATTTTGATCTGCTGGCGCGCATCGACGCATCGGGTGACAAGATTAAAGGCCCATCCGTTTATTCAGAGATGGTGTGGAACGCCCGCCAACTGCGGGCGCAAGCAGGCCTAAAGCCAATTGACTGGATCGTTGTACGTAACCGCATGGGCGCGCAGCGCATGACCAACAAAGAAAAGATGGAACGCGCGATTGAGATGTTGGCCAAACGGATCGGCTTTCGCGTTGGCACGGGCTTTAACG
>JAGSGK010000038.1 GCA_023955215.1 Paracoccaceae bacterium | reverse complement strand
GTAAGCGATGCCTTTTTCACAATAGTTCTGAGCGGTTTAAGCGATTGCTTTAACACGTGCAGACAGGCGCGAAATTTTGCGCGACACTGTGTTCTTGTGGAAAATACCTTTGGTCACACCGCGCATCAGCTCAGGCTGTGCTGCACGAAGTGCTGCGGTTGATGCTTCTTTGTCGCCAGATTCGATGGCTTCTTCGACAGCACGCAGGAATGTTTTGATGCGCGAGCGACGCGCTTTGTTTACAGCAGCACGACGTTCGTTTTGACGTGCGCGTTTCTTGGCTTGAGGCGTATTTGCCATATTATCTCGTCCCGTTTCATGTTCGGTGCGGTAGTTTTATACAGCTAAAAGCTGCGGTGAAGTCGCGTATTTAGGCCTGAAGGGGCTATGAGTCAATCAATGATTGGCTTTACTTGTCGCGGAACTGTGCTTCGCGTTTTTCTAGGAATGCTGACATGCCTTCAGATTGATCTTCGGTCGCGAAAAGTGCGTGGAAAACGCGGCGTTCAAACAACAGCCCCTCGTTTAAGGAAACCTCATAGGAGCGATTTACCGATTCCTTAACTGCCATAGTCGAAAGAATCGATTTTTCAGAGATCTTTTGTGCCGCGCCCAGCGCCTCTTCGATCAAACGCTTAACTGGAACAACACGGCTAACTAAACCGCTACGCTCTGCTTCGTCCGCATCCATGAAGCGTCCAGTTAGGTTCATATCCATTGCTTTGGATTTGCCAACAAAACGAGTCAAACGTTGTGTGCCGCCAATGCCAGCCATGACACCGAGGTTGATTTCGGGCTGGCCGAATTTGGCAGTCTCAGAGCAGATAATGAAATCGCACATCATTGCCAATTCAGCACCACCGCCCAATGCATATCCGGATACGGCTGCGATAATTGGCTTGCGTACACGTAAAATTTGATCGGTCTCTGGAGTAAATAGGTCCGTGGTAAACGCTTCGACAAATGTCATTTCGCGCATCATCGCGATGTCAGCACCAGCGGCAAATGCCTTTTCGGAACCTGTAAGTACAATGCAACGCACCTTGTCGTTCGCTTGGCAGGCGGTCATCGCATCGGCCAATTCCCCCAACAACTGCGCGTTCAAAGCATTTAGCGCATCAGGGCGGTTTAGCGTAATTAGTGCGACGTGGTTCTCAACATCAACAATGATGGTTTCATATGCCATTTAGGTTCTTCCGTTATCCATGTCAGAGCTAATTTAGTATCACGGCTGAAGTCTGTTTCAAGCTATGTTTGGCAGGAGGGGCAATGGAACGATGATCTGCCGGACTGAACAATGCGTTCTATGGCTTTTGTACAACCCTCTGTACGACAAGGGTCTCCTTCGCGCCCATATACGTCAAAGGAATGTTGAAAATATCCAAGTTCTCCATCTGCTTGGCGGAAATCTTTAAGCGAAGATCCTCCCGCCTCAATCGCCTCAGATAAGACATCTCGGATGATTGGAATCAGTGATCTGACCCGCTTTTTTGTCAGGTCTTTGGCAAGTCGTGTTGGGGCGATGCCTGCGCGAAAAAGCGCTTCACAGACGTATATGTTGCCTAAGCCACAGACGATTCCCTGATCCAGGAGTGCAGATTTGACCGGTGATTTCTTGTTTTCGAAGGCTGTGATTAAGAGTGAGTCGTTAAAATCGTTCCCAAGGGGTTCAGGGCCCAGCGCTGCCAGCAATTTGTGTTTTTCAGCGGTTGCAGTGTCCAATAAATCCATCGCGCCGAAGCGACGTGGATCGTTAAAAGTCACGCGTGACCCGTTGCTCATGTGAAAAACCACGTGATCGTGTTTTTCGGGTGCTGGGTGTTCGTGCACAAATTGCCCCAATGGATCACCAGAAATCAGCATACGGCCGGACATGCCCAAGTGGATTAGTAATGTTTCACCACTGCTCAAGTCTGCCAGCACGTATTTCGAACGTCTGCGCAGCCTCAAAACGGTCTTACCAGTCAGGCGCTCAGACATGTTGGCAGGGAAGGGCCACCGCAGATCAGGACGGTTTACATCTGCCTGGACGATGACCTGTCCCTCCATCGCTGGTGTTAAACCGCGACGGACTGTCTCAACCTCTGGAAGTTCGGGCATTGGATGCTCACTTTTATTAACGGGCGCAGGACGATACCTGTGACAAAGGGGTGTATTGTGCGTGGCCCCCAGCCCCTTATAACAAGGGCATATTGTAAGGACGACAAGACCTATGACTCAAGATAGCGCAAATACTACCCATTTCGGCTTTGAAACCGTACCTGAAGGCGAAAAAGCTGGTCGGGTACAGGGTGTGTTTAACTCTGTTGCTAGTAATTATGACATTATGAACGATGTCATGAGCATGGGCATCCACCGCATTTGGAAAAACGCGATGATGGATTGGTTGGCCCCGCGCAGTGGTCAAAAGCTATTGGATGTTGCTGGTGGTACCGGTGATGTGTCGTTCAAATTCCTAAAACGTGCTGGAAGCGGTCATGCGACAGTTCTTGATCTGACAGAACCTATGTTGATCGAGGGACGCAAGCGGGCCGAGGCCGAAAGCATGCAAGACAACCTTGATTGGGTTGTGGGCGATGCGATGGCATTGCCGTTCGAGGACAACAGTTTCGATGTCTATACAATCAGCTTTGGCATTCGTAACGTGACCCGCCCACAGGAGGCGCTGAACGAAGCGTATCGAGTGCTGCGTCCGGGTGGTCGTTTGATGGTTTTGGAATTCAGCCAACTGCCGAATGCAGCAATGCAAAAAGCATATGATCTTTATTCATTCAATGTGATCCCCAAGATGGGAAAAATGATCGCCAACGATAGTGAAAGCTATCAGTATTTGGTCGAATCAATCCGCAATTTTCCCGATCAGGAAACATTTCTGGAAATGTTGCACGTCGCTGGTTTCGCAAATGCGAAGTACCGCAATATGACTATGGGAATTGCAGCACTGCATTCAGGATGGAAAATCTAATATGCGCGGCCCACACAATATCTGGCGACTGATCCGTACAGGCGCAACACTTGAACGCACAGGCGCGATGAATGTCGTGCTGGATGCGTTCGAAGCGCCGCGTTCTCTACGGTTTGTTGCCAAGGCGCTGGGCAAGCCATTCATGTGGTTGGGCTACAAAGGTGACCCTGAAATGCCACCAGCGACCCGTGCGCTGACGGCACTGGGTCCTGCATATATTAAATTGGGGCAAGTTCTTTCGACGCGTCCTGATGTAGTTGGCGCTGAGTTGGCGGTTCAACTGCGTGTACTTCAAGACAAACTACCGCCATTCTCAATCGAGGAAGCCAAGGCTGAGGTCGAACGGGAATTGGGCCAGCCTGTTGATCAGATTTTTTCAGAGTTTAGCGAACCCGTCGCTGCGGCTTCAATCGCGCAGGTTCACCGGGCACGTGTTGCCGCAACGGGTGAAGATGTTGCGGTCAAGGTGTTGCGTCCCGGAATTGAACGGGCATTTGGCAAAGACGTTGATGCGTTTTACCTTGCTGCACGGATTATGGAAATCTGTGCCCCTGGCGCGCGCCGCCTTAGACCCATCGAAGTGATCGAACATTTTGATGGCGTGGTTCAGGGTGAACTTGATCTGCGCTTAGAAAGTTCTGCAGCTTCTGAATTTGCGGCTAACACCGTGAATGATGAAGGCTTTCAACTTCCGAAGATCAAGTGGGAATATTCAGCACGTCGTGTGATGACTTTGGGTTGGGCAGACGGCGCTCCAATGGGTGACAACGATGCAATTGATGCTGCGGGTCACAACCGCGCTTTGCTTGGTGATCGCGTTTTGCAATTGTTTTTGAGCCACGCACTACGCGACGGCTATTTCCATGCGGATATGCACCAAGGCAATCTGAAGGTTGCCCCAAACGGTGACATCATCGCCTATGATTTTGGGATCATGGGCCACATCGATGAATACACACGACGCGTTTACGCCGAGATTTTGTACGGCTTCATTCGCAAGGATTACAAGCGGGTCGCGCAGGTCCATTTTGAAGCGGGCTATGTTCCTGCTGACAAAGATGTAGATGAATTTGCACGCGCGTTGCGCGCTGTTGGCGAACCCATTTTTGGGATGGATGCATCCCAGATGTCTATGGGTCGTTTGTTCAGCTATCTGTTTGAGGTAACAGAACGCTTTGGCATGGAAACACGGACCGAATTGATTTTGCTGCAGCGCACCATGGTTGTGGTCGAAGGCGTCGCCCGTAGTTTGAACCCGCAAATCAACATCTGGGAAGTCGCCAGCCCAATCGTGACCGATTACATCACGAAGTCCATTGGGCCGAAGGCTGTTCTATCTGATCTAGGGAAAACAGCACGCGTGCTTGCGCGCTTTGGCCCGCGCCTGCCGGCATTGGTCGAAGGCCTGTTGATTCAACAGGGTCAACTCGACACCCCTAATCGCCCAACTTTTTGGCGTTGGATTATCCTTACGGCTGTTTGTTCCGTTGGAATTGGTGCCTTTGGCCTTACGCTGGTCGATCTCTTTTTCTAAGCGGCCGTTAGTTCTTTGCGACCCGTTTCGGATAAGGTCCATGCCTTGCCACCTTCGAACACGGCTGTCGTTAACGGTTTGAACTTACCTGCACCAGTATCCAGATTGATGCGGTTTCCGTAATGGGTGGCTTCTTCGACAATGGTGTGGCCGTGAACGATCATCTTTGGATGGGCGGCTGTGTATTCGTGAAACCCCTTACGGATCCAAATTAGATCTTCCAAGCTTTGTTGATCTAGTGGCACTTCTGGACGCACACCTGCGTGACAGAAGAACAGGTCTTCATGCGTATAGGACAACGATAACTTTTTTAGGAAATCAACATGGACTTGCGGTACTGCGGCTAGAGCTTCGGCATGGGTGTCCATGAGACGGGTACGGCCTGTCGAAATGACACCGTATGATGCAAGTGTTGTATCGCCGCCTAGACGCGGGTGAAGCCAATACAATTCAGTGATGATCTGTGGATCGTGCTGTGGTGGGCTTTGCATGAACAATTCAAACATGTGGTCGTGGTTGCCTTTGATAAAGGTCCAATTGCGGCCCGTGTTCTTACCCTCGATCAGCAGGTCAATCACACCGCGGCTGTCTGGGCCACGATCGGTGTAGTCACCCAAGAACACAATTTGTGCATCCTTGCCGCCATCTTTTTCAATCAAATCTAACACGCGGTGCAGTTCTGCCAATTGCCCGTGGATGTCTCCAATCGCGTAGATTGAGCCAGATGTTTTTGTTTCCGATGTCATTGTTCAGTTGCCTCACGCAAAACGCCGCCCCAACAATTGGAACGGCGTCTGCATTGTTAAATATTTTGTCGCCTTAGGCTACGTCAAAAGCCAGTGGCTTCACTTGCTTGAACAATTTCGTCGCGTCCAACGCATCGATAACGTCCTGCTTCACCGGATGATCGATGTAAAGAAGGGCAATCGCTTCGCCGCCAACTTCGCTACGACCCAGGGTAAAGTTGGCGATGTTAACGCCGTTTTCGCCCATAGTGTTACCCAGCAAACCAATGATACCCGGAACGTCTTCGTTCGTAGTGTACAACATGTTTGCACCGATTTCGGCGTCAACGTTGATGCCTTTGATCTGAATGAAACGTGGCTTGCCATCGCTGAACACAGTACCTGCAACAGAACGCTCACGCTTGTCTGTTACCACTGTCACTTTGATGTATCCGTCAAATGCGCCGGACTTATCTTGGTTGGTTGTGCTGATCTGGATGCCGCGCTCTTTTGCGATCAATGGTGCGCTGACCATGTTCACATCTGGGTTGGCTTTTTTCATGATGCCCGCAACAACGCCGCAGTTCAGCGCGTCTAGGTTCATTTCAGAAACCGCACCGTCATACAGAATGTTGATGGCTTTGATTGGCTCGTCTGTCATCTGGCCTGTGAAAGAACCAAGGTGGCTGGCCAGCTCAAGCCATGGGCCCATAACTTTGGCTTCTTCGGCTGTGACAGATGGCATGTTCAGCGCGTTGGTTACGGCACCTGTCAGAAGGTAATCTGACATCTGTTCCGCCACTTGAAGCGCTACGTTTTCTTGGGCCTCAGTTGTTGCCGCGCCAAGGTGAGGCGTGCAAACAACGTTTGGCAGGTTGAACAATGCGTTCTCTTTGGCAGGTTCGTTTGCGAACACGTCAAAGGCTGCACCAGCAACGTGGCCAGATTTCAGCGCTTCGGCCAAGGCCTCTTCGTCAACCAAACCACCACGGGCACAGTTGATGATGCGAACACCTTTTTTGGTTTTAGCCAGGTTTTCACGGCTTAAAATGTTGGCTGTTTGCTTGGTGAACGGAACGTGCAACGTGATAAAGTCAGCGCGCTTAAGTAGTTCGTCTAGCTCAACTTTTTCAACGCCCATCTTCTCGGCTTTTTCTTCGCCAAGGAAGGGATCGTATGCCACAACCTTCATTTTCAAACCACGGGCGCGGTCGCAAACGATGCCACCGATGTTACCCGCGCCGATGACGCCAAGTGTCTTGCCAGTCAGTTCAACACCCATAAATTTGGACTTTTCCCATTTGCCGGCGTGTGTAGATTCGCTGGCTGCTGGGATCTGACGCGCCACTGCAAACATCATCGCAATGGCGTGTTCTGCTGTTGTGATCATGTTGCCAAAAGGTGTGTTCATGACGATCACACCCTTTTTAGAAGCGGCTTCTTTGTCGATGTTATCAGTACCGATACCAGCGCGTGCGATGACCTTTAGGTTCGTTGCATTCGCAAGGATCGCATCAGTCACGCGGGTCGCGGAACGGATGGCCAAACCATCGTAGTTGCCGATGATGGCCGCCAAGGCTTCCTTGTCTTTTCCAAGGTCTGGTTGGAAATCTACATCGATGCCGCGGTCGCGGAAAATTTGAACAGCTGCTTCGCTAAGCTTGTCAGAGATGAGTACTTTAGGTGCCATGATGGGCTCCAATTCTAATGTATGTTTTATGTCGGTATTACGTCGGTAAAGCGTCGGTGTTTGAAACCGATGCTTAAGCGGACGCGATTTCGGATTCGAATGCCCAAGCGAGCCATGGCAACATTGCTGCGATGTCAGACGTTTCAACCGTCCCACCACACCAGATGCGCAAGCCTGCTGGCGCGTCGCGATATGCACCTACGTCCAATGCCACGTCTTCGTCAGCCAGACGTTTTGCAATCGCTTTTGCAAACTTCGGACCATCGGTGATGCGGGCATCTGTGAACTTCACGCAAACGGATGTGTTTGAGCGTGTCGCAGGATCAGTCGCAAGGAAATCAACCCAATCGTTGGCTGCAACGAAATCTGTGATTGCCGCAGTGTTGGCATCTGCACGTGCAATCAAACCTTTAAGGCCGCCAACTGAACGGGCCCAATCAAGGGCGAACAGGTAATCTTCGACAGCCAACATAGAAGGCGTGTTGATGGTTTCACCTTTAAAGATACCGTCGATCAATTTTCCACCCTTGGTCAGGCGGAAGATTTTTGGCATTGGCCATGCTGGTGTGTAGCTTTCAAGGCGCGCAACAGCACGCGGGGAAAGGATCAGCATGCCGTGGGCCGCTTCGCCGCCCAAAACTTTTTGCCAAGAGAATGTTGTAACGTCCAACTTGTCCCATGGCAGGTCCATCGCGAAGGCCGCAGATGTTGCATCGCACAATGTCAGGCCGTCACGGTCCGCAGGGATCGCATCGCCATTTGCCATACGAACGCCAGAGGTGGTGCCGTTCCAAGTAAAGCAAACATCGTTGTCATAGTTCAGGGCAGACATGTCCACGATCTCGCCGTAATCGGCGGTGTGAACGGAATGTTCGATTTTCAGCTGCTTGACCACATCAGTGACCCAGCCAGCGCCGAAAGATTCCCATGCAACCATTTGTGCAGGGCGTTCACCCAACAAAGACCACATCGCCATTTCAAAGGCGCCAGTGTCGGATGCTGGAACGATGCCGATTTTGTAATCAGCAGGGATGCCAAGAATGTCACGTGTCTCTTCGATTGCGGCAGCGAGTTTCGCTTTGCCGACAGCAGCGCGGTGTGAGCGACCAAGTGGTGCATCGTTCAGCGCTTCTAGAGTGTGTGTAGGGGGTTTGGCACATGGGCCAGAAGAAAAACGCGGGTTGGCCGGCCGCGTGGCCGGTTGCTGAGTAGTCATCAGTGCTATCCTCACAGATAATTGCCCTTCGTTGGGGAAGGGTGTCCCACCTGCGGCAATAGTCGGGGAAGCGGTCTGGCACAACAGTCAAAACGCCGCTAGAACGCCGATCTATTAGCTTTTTGCGACATCAATGACGCCGATCGGAAACTTACCCATGTATATTTGCACTCTGTTAACCTCACCTACGAACCCCAGTCTTGATCCTGCCTTGGTGGAATCACTGCGCAATGCGTGGGGTGGTGGCGATGCGATTTGGTTGGCTCCTGATGAGGCGGCAGAGTTTGCATTGGCTGAAATTCCAGCGAATCGTTGGGATGTTTGGGCCGATCTGCAAAAGATGTCTGTCGACCTAATCGTTCAGCCTGTTGTGGGGCGTCGCAAGAAGATGTTGCTGGCCGATATGGACAGCACGATGATCCAGCAAGAATGCATTGATGAATTGGCCGATGAGGCCGGAGTGGGCGAGCGCGTGAAAGACATCACCGCGCGGGCTATGAACGGTGAGCTAGATTTCGACGGTGCGTTGCGCGAACGCGTGGGATTGCTCAAAGGTCTAAGTGCCGATGTGATCCAGACGGTTTTGGACACCCGCATCACCCTGATGCCCGGTGGCGCGACATTGCTTGCCACTATGAAGGCTGATGGCGGTCACGCCGCGCTGGTGTCTGGTGGGTTTACTGCGTTTACTCAATCAGTGTCGGCCAAGCTTGGCTTTGATGAGAACCGCGCCAACACCTTGATCGTTAAAGACGGTTTTTTGACAGGCGACGTTGGCATGCCGATCCTCGGCAAGCAGGCCAAGGTTGATGCGTTGGAACAGATCACTGCGCGCTTGGGCATTTCAGAAGAAGATGTCATGGCCGTGGGGGATGGTGCCAATGACCTTGGCATGTTGCACCGGGCCGGTACTGGTGTTGCGCTGCACGCCAAGCCAAGTGTCGCTGCCGAGTGTGATGTGCGCATCAATCACGGCAATCTAACGGCGTTGTTGTACATTCAGGGGTATTCGCGCGACGAATTCGCCGCGCTGAATTGATTTTTGAACGGGGCTTTGCCCCAAACCCCAGAGTTTATTTGGTAAGATGAAGCTGTGGGTTAAATAAGCTGAGGCGCGGCGCGTTGGGTGCCTGTGCGCGTGCCGACCCAGTTTCGGATTGGCGCGTTGAGGTACTTCATCGTTTCGGGGTGCTCTGCATCAAGCACACCAAGTTTCACGAGGATTGCAGCGATTGCGCATTCTGCCGCGCGGGTTGTTCCGTCGGTGATCTTGAGCGCGACGCCCATTTTCAGTTCCGGAATGATGGCGATAAAGAATGCCTCAGCCCCTGTTTTGACAGCGACCTTGCCCCCCATTGCGCGCATCAGGTTGGTACAAGCCCGTCCTTCACCCGCTACCAATTCTGGGTGCAGCATCATTGCCGATCGTAAGCGCTCTTCGGCGCTGTCGGCTGGGGCGGCTGCGAATGTTGCCATTGCGCGCGCCATGCCGTGAACAGTGGTTGCGTAGTTTGGCGCACCACAGCCATCGATGCCGTAGCCGGGGCTGGTGAGTTGTGTGCTTTCTTCAAATGCCTCTAGGCAAGCGACTTGAACCGGGTGAGTTGGGTCGATGTATTCCGGCCCCGCTTTGAGATGTTTGGTGAGCGTCAGGAACCCAGTGTGTTTGCCAGAGCAGTTGTTGTGCATTTGGCAGGGCGTTTCATGTGCGCGGATCAGCCCGTCGCGGGCATCTTTGTCGCTGGGTGCTTGTGGACCGCAGCGGAAGTCATCATCGCTGAGCCCCAGTTGTTCCAGCCATTTGGAAACGGGGTCTGTGTGGATCGCCGCCCCTTGGTGAGAGGCGCAAGATAGGGCGAGCTGTTGTGTGGTTAATCCATGTGCGTCGGCAGCACCTGAACGGATCAATGGCAGGGCTTGGATCATCTTTGAGGAGGATCGTGGGAGCACAACTGCGTCCGGATCACCCCATGCGTGAACGATTTGCCCAGTGTCATCGCAGACCACTGCATGCCCAGAATGGACGCTTTCAAGGAACGGACCGCGCCAAATTTCGGTCATTGGTGCTGAATTTGTCATAATTTCCCTCACAACTGCGCGAAAACCTGCCAATCAGGCTTTCGCAACTCGCTAGTTTCGCGCTAATATGCTTCTTGTCGAGAAGAATACGGACGCTGACAAGAGTGTGGTCGCAAAAAGAACCATGGGCAGCGATCTGAAAATTGAGGTTTAGGACAGTCTGGAGGCTGGACAGATGGGAATTAAAACAACTTTTGCTGCACTACTTTGTGTGGGTTCGCTGGTGGCATCAGGTGCCATGGCGCAAAGCCAAAGCACAAATCGTGTCGCACAAAAGACCAAGTGGAGCGTTTTCGTTGACGACAATCCAACAGAGTGCTGGAGCGTATCTGCACCTGAAGAGACCGTAAATTCACGTGATGGGCGGGTCGTCGCCGCCACGCGGAGCCAGATTTTGCTGATGGTGTTTTATCGCCCAAGCGAAGGTGCCAAAGGACAAATCGCGTTTACTGGCGGATATCCATTTGCAAGTGGTAGCACGGTTAACGTGAATATCAGTGGTAATGAATTTGAAATGTTTACTGAAGGCGAATGGGCCTGGCCTGCAAGCGCATCAGATGAAGCCAAAATGGTGACAGCGATGAAGCGCGGTGCAAGCGCCATCGTTACCGGTGTTTCTGGTCGTGGCACAGTGACCAAAGATACGTTTTCGCTGCTTGGCTTTACAGCCGCAGTTGAGGATGCAGAAAAACGCTGCGGCGGTTAATACGCAGCTTTTGACGATCAAACGCGGCTCCGTCAGGGGGCCGCGTTTCTTCATGCGCTGTCGAAACCTTTTGATACTGGCCGACATTCCTATATAGAGCGGCATCTAACCCATATTGGATGAACAACATGTCTGCTCGCAGCGCGCCGATTACCCAAGACCTGATTACGATCCCTCGCAAGATGCCGGATGGCCCTATCAATTTGGTAGGACTTTCACGTGATGCGATGCGCGAGCTGTTGATCGAACACGGGACAAAGGAAAAGCAGGCCAAGATGCGTGTTGGTCAGATTTGGCAGTGGATCTATCAATGGGGCGTACGCGACTTTGCTGAGATGACAAACCTGTCCAAGGATTTCCGCGCTGAGTTGGCAGAGAAGTTTGTGATTGCTGTCCCTGAAGTTGTGAACAAACAAGTCAGCACGGATGGAACACGTAAGTATCTTGTCCGTATCGCAGGTGGTCATGAAGTTGAGGTGGTTTATATCCCCGAAGCTGATCGTGGCACGCTGTGTATCTCGAGCCAAGTTGGTTGTACGCTGACCTGTTCATTCTGCCACACGGGCACACAGAAGTTGGTGCGTAACCTGACGGCTGGCGAAATCATTGGCCAAGTTATGTTGGCGCGTGATGATTTGGACGAGTGGCCAGAGCATGGCACCCGTACTTATGAGGCGCGCAAATTGTCCAACATCGTTCTGATGGGTATGGGTGAGCCGCTGTATAACTTTGAGAACGTGCGTGACGCGATGAAGATCGCGATGGATCCTGAAGGGATCCAGCTGTCGCGCCGTCGTATTACCTTGTCGACCTCTGGCGTTGTTCCAGAGATTGCGCGCACCGCAGAAGAAATTGGCTGTTTGTTGGCAGTGTCCTTCCATGCTACGACAGACGAAGTGCGCGATAATTTGGTGCCGATCAACAAACGCTGGAACATTGAAACATTGTTGGAAGCATTGCGTGCCTATCCGAAGGTTTCCAATTCCGAGCGTATTACATTTGAATATGTGATGCTGGACGGCGTGAATGACAGCATCGAAGATGCGCACCGTTTGGTAAAATTGATTGAGGGCATTCCGGCTAAGATCAACCTGATCCCCTTCAATGAATGGCCCGGTGCGCCGTACAAGCGTTCGTCGGGCAACCGTATTCACCGTTTTGCGGATATTATTCATGAGGCTGGTTATGCCAGCCCAATCCGCACGCCGCGCGGCGAAGATATTTTTGCTGCATGTGGTCAGCTAAAGTCTGAGACGCAACGCGAACGTAAGTCGCGCAAGCAGATAGCGGAAGAGGCCGGTTTAGAATCGTAACAACTGTTTCCTAAATCGAAACAATGTGGCGCACTTGCCTCATTGTTTGAGTTGCGCCCCTTAATGACCTCAATTCTGTACGATTGGTGCCGCTTGTGGAAACAATATTGATCCCTGTAGAGACAACAGGAGACTTCAATGTCCATTCTTTCAAACCAAGACCAATTCGCAACAGCGAAAATTATCGAACTTGTTATCTGTGAGCGTACAAAAGCATTGTCAAAACGCGAGTGGAAGCACCGCTTGGCAGGTTACGGCTATGGTATCCGCGAAACAAACGCAGGCGATGTGCTTGAAACACTACCGCACCACGTTGAAGTTTGCACTTTGCCGACCGAAATTGCTGCCTAAGCGATGAATTGAGTGTGGGCTAAGTTTAGCGGCCGGGGACTTCCTCGCGACGTGAGCTGGTTTCCCAATTCTCGATTAAATCCATTGCTTCTGCAGCTGTGTCGACAAAGCGGAACAGATCCAAATCCTCATCAGAGATCGTGCCTGCATCCGCGAGCACATCCCAGTTGATGATACCTTCCCAGAAGGCTTTGCCGAACAGCAAGAACGGTACACGTTGCATACGGCCCGTTTGAATAAGCGTCAGTGCCTCAAACATTTCGTCGAGCGTGCCAAAGCCGCCGGGGAATACGCAGATTGCGCGTGCGCGCATCAAGAAGTGCATCTTGCGGATCGCAAAGTAGTGGAAGTTAAAACACAGCTCAGGCGTGACGTATTCGTTTGGTGCCTGCTCGAACGGCAGAACTATGTTCAGCCCGATTGATGCGCCGTTCGCATCGATTGCACCGCGGTTACCCGCCTCCATCACACCTGGCCCACCACCGGTGACGATGACGTTTTCTTTGCCATCACTTTCCTTGGACTTCAGCGTCATCAGTCGTGAGAATTCACGCGCTTCGTCATAAAAAGAAGACAGGTCAGCCAGCGTTTTGGTCCGCGCCGTTTCCTTTTTTGCCGGCTCTGGAATGCGTGCACCACCAAACAAAACGATTGTGCTGTTGATGCCTGCTTCGTCCAGCATCAATTCCGGCTTGAGCAATTCAAGTTGTAGCCGCACGGGGCGCAATTCGTCACGGCACAAAAATTCGTCATCAGCAAAGGCCAGTTTATATGCCGGTGCCCGTGTTTGTGGGGTATCTGGCGCGTCTTGCGCGGCGGCGCGGTCCGTGTGTGCATCGCGAAATGGCTTGGCTTGGTCTTTGCTCATAATCTCTATCCTTAAAATTCCTGGTTGCGTTAGAGGTACCGTGCAAGAACTCAGTTGCCCAGATATGATTGCACTGTTCACAGTATTGTTGTCTAAGCGCGGCAACTTATTTTCAGAGGAACTGACATGTCAAATGCACAGCTAGAATCCGCGATCGAATCCGCATGGGATGCACGCGATACTATTTCACCTGCCACAACTGGCGAACAGCGTGACGCAATTGAAGATACGCTTGCTGCCCTAGACAGCGGCAAACTGCGCGTTGCAGAGCGTCAGGACAATGGCGACTGGCACGTAAATCAGTGGGCTAAGAAAGCTGTTCTTTTGGGTTTCCGCATCAAAGATATGGAAATGCAAGACGGCGGCCCGCAAGGCAGCGGCTGGTGGGACAAAGTTGATTCCAAGTTCAAAGGCTGGGGCGAAGCTGAGTGGAAAACTGCAGGTTTCCGCGCCGTTCCAAATTGTGTTGTTCGCAAATCTGCTTTCATCGCACCGGGCGTTGTTTTGATGCCATCCTTTGTGAACCTCGGCGCATATGTCGATGAAGGCACAATGGTAGATACATGGGCGACTGTTGGTTCATGCGCACAAATCGGTAAAAACGTGCACCTTTCCGGCGGCGTTGGCATCGGTGGTGTTCTTGAGCCAATGCAAGCGGGTCCAACAATCATCGAAGATAACTGTTTCATTGGTGCGCGTTCAGAAGTTGTTGAAGGTTGCATCGTGCGTGAAGGTTCTGTTTTGGGCATGGGCGTATTTATCGGTCAATCCACCAAGATTTTGGACCGTGAGACGGGTGAAGTGTTCTACGGCGAAGTGCCATCGGGCTCTGTTGTTGTTGCGGGTTCCATGCCGTCCAAAAACGGTGTGCACCTGTACTGCGCTGTGATCGTGAAGAAGGTGGATGCAAAGACACGTTCGAAAACATCGATCAACGAGCTGCTGCGCGATTAAGTACTGCACTCAATTCTAAAGAGGGGAAGGGGTGATATACCTCTTCCCTTTTTTGTGGGCGCTGCGCAATAAATGCGCTAGTCCAAAACGACACAACAAAGGATCGGCACAATGGCTGGGTCAAAGCAAAAAGTTTACACACTCTTGGTCGAGATTGGCCGCAAAGAGGGCGATGGTCTTCCAAAGAAGGCAACCGGTGCCGCACTGATGTGTTTTGCCAGTGGCGTGGATGAAGCCGAAGCCGTACGTGAAACCGTCGCGATCCTTAAACAGGCCGATACTGCCCCATTGGACGTGTCAGGTTACGGCACGCTGGAAGAACGCGAAGCCGAAGGTCACGAGATCGAAGAAGGCGAACGCGAGTTGATGCAACGTGCCATGGAAGAAAACTCGGTCATCATTGCGCAGATGACGCCGTTCTTCGATTAACCTTTACGGGCTTTCGCCAAACCATTTCAGATAGATTTCTGCGTAGGTTCCATCTTCGCGGAACTTCAAAATCGATTGGTTAATCGGTTCGATCCATTCGCTGTCGGAAGGCAGAGCGATGCCATAGCTTTCGTGTTGGAATGTTGGACCTGCAAGTTGGCCAAATTTGGCCCCGCCGGTCAGAACGTAATAGGCAAGGATTGGTGAGTCGAAGACCACGGCATCCAATTCCCCATCTTCAAAAGCCCCGAGCATTGTATCTAGGTCATTATAGCCACGACCATTCAGTTCGCGGTTCTGCAAGAACGCCTCTGCTGTGCTGCCCTCGATTGTCCCAACACGTTTGCCGTACAGATCATTGACTGACGAAACGGAGCTTTCGATTGCGCTGACTGTCAATGCGGCTGTGATTTGGGCCACGAAAATCGACACACCAAACAATGATGTCACAACAAGGATTACGCCAAAGAAACGACCCATCGTGCTGCGCGGTGCACGCTCTTCAAAACCGCCATTTACGACGAGGTTCAGCGCCCACCAGAATGCAGGAAAGATGGCTTGGCGCGCAGGTTTGTCAAAATATTCTTGTTCGTCACGTTCAAATCGCCACATCAACATGCCAACCGCCAATAGCACGGCAAAGGCACCAAGGACGGCCAATAGAATTTCCCACGATAAAATCGTTCTAAAGATTGAGAACTTTGTTTCTGGGTTTAGTGGAATCATGGTGCGCAACCCTGAAGAAAAGATGGGGTGGCTGAAATCCATTGTGGCTTCGCGCGCGGCCGTGATTTAGATGTGTGATCGTAAGTGTTCCCACGCCGCCGTTCGTGTCATTTGCCAGGACATCAAGGTTGGTGGCACCGTTTGGGTAAACATTCGTGCTGTCTGCAAGCGCGATGACTGATGTTTGCAGAGAGTCACCTGCAATCAAAAG
>JAGSGK010000219.1 GCA_023955215.1 Paracoccaceae bacterium | reverse complement strand
GCAACGGTATCTGGTGTGACAGATGCAAAGGCGGCATCAACATCAACGCTGTTGTCACCAGCCAGAAGGCTATCAAATGGCGTAACATTACCCGCCTGCCCTGTTCTGGTTGCAACGATTTCCACATCTTTTAAGGCGGGATGGACGATAGCGGTGGCGTATTGTTCGGCATCAATGACATATGCCATCTTGGGGCGCACTAGCTGTACGGCATGTTGCAATCGCCCATGTGCACCAGTGATCAATGAATACTGTTCCGCCACGGGGACTGTTGGAACGCCAACATATTGCGCGGCCAATGTGAGCAAGCCGTGATCAACCCCGTTACCTGACATAATCAAAATCGGGGTTTCTGGCCCCATTCCACGTGCAAGCAATGACGCAGCAATCGCACGTACCTTTTGTAAGGTCGCTATATAGCTTTCTTCCCGCCAACCGGCACCACTGCGTTCAGCTATGAACACGCGATCACCAGCCTTGTCGGCCCAATTGTGCAGCCAGTCACCAGTGCGATCCGTCACAGGCCCCATTGTATAATCTGAGGTGAGGAGAATTGTACCATCATCACGGTCGGTGCGTGTTACGGCGTGTTTCAAAAATTCAGTTGTACGTTTCATGTGTGCGCAACTCCCCCGATTTTCAGGATCAATTTTATAGCTTCAATAACTTTGTCACGGGTCTGTGCATCAAGTTGGCGCGTTAGGCGCTCTTCGTGTCCGCGCACCGCAACGGTTGCTTTTTCATACAAGCTTCGCCCAGCCAGCGTAATGTTCAAAGCATAGGCGCGGCGGTCATTTTCAAGGCGTTGGCGGCTGATTAGTTCACGGCCTTCTAGCGCATCAACAATCACAACCATATTCGGGCGTTCAACATCCATCGCCGCCGCCAATTGCGACATTCTAATGCGCGGGTTATCAACGATCAAAACCAGGGCCGTGTAGGATAAGAGGCGCAATTCAAACGGTTTCAACGTTGCGTTCAAATCCGACATCATCAGGTTCGTAGCCCGTTTCAGATGATAGCCCGTGAACCCATTTAGAGTCTCAAAGTTTGTCTTATCGACACTGGGCTGTTCACCCTTTTTGGAGACCGCTTTGCCCATCACATCACCGGAACTTTGGGGCACGTTTTTCAAGAAAGGCCTTTAGCCCCTCTTCGGCGTCCGGTGTTGTTTGGGACATCGCCGCAACCAAGGATTCTGTGAACAAACCATCGCTTTGAGACATGTCGTTGATCCGTGAAATCGATTGGATCATCATGTAATTTGACACGGGCGCATTGCGAGAAACCTTGCCAGCCAATTGCTGTGCTAGTTCTAATGCTTCACCTTCACCAACTGAGTAATGAGTGAGGCCCAAGGCCAACCCCTCATCTGCATTATATTTGCGACCAGTCAGCATCATCTCGGTCATACGGTCGGCGCCAATCAGGCGTCCAACGCGAGCGGTGGCACCACCACCAACAAAGATACCGCGGCGCCCTTCTGGCAGCTGAAAGATAGTTGAAGGTTCTGCAATGCGCACATGGGTGGCCGCTGCTATCTCAAGCCCACCACCGATGACGGCACCGAACATCGCTGAGACAACTGCCAAGCCACCAAACTGTATTTTCTCCATCACGCCATGCCATGCACGGGAGTGATATAGATTTTCTTCGGCTGAACGATGCACGTGTTCAGACAGATCCAGACCTGAACAATAGTGGCCAGCGGTACCTGTTATAATAACAACGCGCACCTCTTTTGGTGGGTTGGAAAAGAAGGTGTCCAAGTCGCCCAAAAGCGCTTCACACATTGCGTTACGTTTGTCGGGTCGGTTCATCGTTAGGGTTGCGATGTTGCCTTCGACAGAAATTTTCAGCATCGGTTCTGACATAACGTTCCCTTAACGCGGTGGTAGGCGCACAGCGCCGTCCAACCTGATTGTGGTGCCATTGAGGAACCTATTATTTACGATCTGTGCGGCCAACAACGCGTATTCCTCGGGCGCACCCAAACGGGCAGGAAACGGAATGTTTGCTGTAATCTTTGATGTTACTTCTGGGGGCAGCCCTTCCATCATTGGGGTCTGGAACAGCCCAGGTGCGATAGCCATGACACGGACACCCGATTGGGCCAGCTCACGCGCGGCTGGCAAACACATTGATGCAATTGCACCTTTGGATGCGGCATAGGCTGCTTGGCCCAACTGGCCATCTTCAAAGGCAACGGAAGCGGTATTGATGATCACGCCGCGCTCGCTGTCATCAAGCGGCTCAAGTTCGGCCATACGCCGTGCGGCATGGCTCATTACATTATAAGTCCCAAATAGGTTGACGCGCAGGGTCTTTTCGAAAACGTCAAAGGACAGCTTACCTTCGCGTCCAACAATGCGGGCTGCTAAACCAACGCCTGCGCAGTTTACTGCGATCCGCGCAACGTTGCCAAGTTGCTCAGACGCGCTTTCCATAGCCACATTCACAGCTGTTTCATCCCCAACATCGGCTTGAACAGCCACGCCACCAATTTCTTCAGCAACCGCTTGTGCACGGGTAATATCAAAATCAAGGATTGCCACTTTGGCGCCCAAGCTGGCGAGATGGCGTGCAGTCGCCGCTCCCAGTCCGCTGCCGCCACCACTGACCAATGCCATTTGTCCTGAAATTTCCATACCGCGCTCCCTAGATAATTAGTTATGATTGATAACCAATATCTATGGATTGTATAGCCTTTTTTACCCATCGCTTCGATCGTTTGATTATCAAATCCACACGAACAGTGCCTTCGTTCGATTGCGGGTGGATATTAAGCGGATAGCGACCCTACATAGTACAACACAAATTGAGGTTTTTCATGTCGCCAAAGTATTACGCACCCACAGGGGGCCATCCAGGCCAAGATCAACTACTGACCGATCGCGCAGTTTTCACCGATGCCTACGCTGTCATCCCAAAAGGCACGATGCGCGACATTGTCACCAGTTTCTTGCCATTCTGGGGAGACACACGCCTGTGGGTAATTGCTCGTCCTCTTAGTGGTTTTGCCGAAACATTTTCGCAATACATCATGGAGGTTTCACCTGGTGGAGGGTCTGACCGTCCTGAGCTAGATGAAGGGGCAGAGGGTGTATTGTTTGTTGTTGAGGGAAGTGCCAGCCTAACTGTGGATGGCAAGCTGCATACGTTGACAGAAGGTGGGTACGCATTTTTACCCCCCGCAACGGATTGGACGCTCCACAACACGACCGATGAAATGTTGCGTTTCCACTGGATTCGCAAAGCGTACGAGCCAGTTGAGGGCCTGCCTTACCCTGAGGTTATTATCACCAACGAACAGGATGTCGCCCCGAACGTCATGCCAGATACTGAAGGACGTTGGGCGACTACGCGGTTTGTGGAGCCAACCGATCTGCGCCACGACATGCACGTCAACATCGTGACCTTTGAAGCGGGTGGTGTGATCCCGTTCCTAGAAACCCATGTGATGGAACACGGGCTTTATGTTCTTGAAGGTAAAGCAGCATACCGCCTGAACAGTGACTGGGTTGAGGTCGAAGCAGGCGATTACATGTGGCTGCGCGCCTTCTGCCCACAAGCCTGTTATGCGGGTGGTCCAGGACGGTTCCGCTATCTTTTGTACAAAGACGTGAACCGCCACATGAAGCTTCGCTAAGCCTTAGCCTTCGATCAGAAACGGGGTTTCAAACCAGTGCTCTTGCAGGTTTGGCCCCTCCCCTATTCGATCTATAACCGCGAACAGGCCCGGGTCGTGTAACGGGGTTAGGACGCCGTGCCACGTGTTTTTCGCATAATTCACGCCCTGCCCCACGGTCGTAATAAACGCCCTTGGCTGACCAGGTTTTCCGTTGTCATCAGGGGCGACCACCACGACGAATGGGTCCATACTCATCGGTAGGAACGCTTGGCTTCCGTCTGGGTGCCGTTCCATCATATCCAAAGTAATAGGCAAACTGCGGGCCTGTGATTTGAACAGGCTGATCCCAGCAGCACCACCATCACATTCGATATTTGCGCGATCGTGATAACGGCCACACATGCCGGCGTTGATGACTTTATCAGGGTCACCCGCCACCTCTAAAACATCTCCAAAGGGTGCAAACTCTGCACATGTAAGCGGCTCTAACTTCAGTGTAACACTCATGCTTCAAACTTTTCGATCAGGCGCAGCTCTGCGATGCGTTCGACCTGTTTGCATGCCTCAGAAAACTCCACATCACGGTCATTGCTAATCCGACGCTTAAAGGCGGCCATGATGGAGGTCTTGGTATTGTCGCGCACAGCGATGATGAACGGGAAACCAAATTTGGTGGTGTAGGCATTGTTCAAATCGGTAAAACTGACGTGTTCTTCAGCGGTCAGCGCATCCAAACCAGCGGCGGCCTGTTCAGCTGTGGATTCAGCGGTCAAACGTTTCGCTGCAGCCAGTTTACCAGCCAAATCAGGGTGCGCAGTCAGAACGCCCAAACGCTGTTCTTCGGTAGCAGAACGGAACACACGTGCCAGCGCCTGATGAACACCTTGCGCATTGTCATGTGTCGGGCCCAGTTCCAGATCAAATGCACCATCAGCAATCCACGCGCTGTGTTCAAAGATACCGCCGAATTCAGATATGAACATTTCGCGGGTCATTTGAGACGCGGGGGCGTTGGTCATGGCTGGATTTTCCTTTGCCCAATGCTGTGCAATTTCAAGGCGCGTGGCGAACCAAACATCCTTATGTGATTTCATATATTCGATGACACGACGCAATGCAGCTGCGCGTCCCGGGCGGCCCATGATGCGGCAGTGCAATCCAATTGATAGCATCTTTGATGCCCCAGCTTCGCCTTCTTCATAGAGATAATCAAAGCTATCCTTAAGGTAGGATTCAAACTGATCACCGTTTGTAAAACCTGCTTGGATGCCAAAGCGCATGTCGTTGCAATCCATAGTGTAGGGAACGATCAATTGATCGACGTCGCCCTCTTTCGACCAGTACGGCAGATCATCGCCGTAGCTGTCCGCTACATACGCGAACTGACCCGTTTCCGCTGTCAGGCGCACGGTGTTGTTGGAGCAACGCCCTGTATACCAACCTTGCGGAGCTTCCCCAACAACTTCGGTGTGTAGGCGAATGGCTTCGGCGATTTGGGCACGTTCTTCTTCTTCGCCCATGTCTTTATGCTCGACCCATTTAAGGCCGTGGCTGGCAATCTCCCAACCCGATGATTTCATCGCCGCAACTTGCTGTGGAGCGCGGGCCAATGCGGTTGCCACTCCATAAACAGTTATTGGCAAGTCGCTGAGCATACGGTGGAGGCGCCAGAAACCGGCGCGAGAACCGTATTCGTATAACGACTCCATGTTCCAATGACGCTGACCAAACCACGGCTGCGCGCCTGTGATCTCTGACAAGAAAGCCTCAGAGGCAGCATCACCGTGAAGGATGTTGTTTTCGCCGCCTTCTTCGTAATTCAGCACAATTTGTACTGCGATCTTTGCGCCGTTTGGCCAATTTGCAGCGGGTGGATTGGCACCATGGCCACTCATGTCACGGGGATAGCGGTTCACTCAATTCATCCTCTCAGGGTTTGGGTACCCATATTCCAATATAATCGTCCTGTTT
>JAGSGK010000285.1 GCA_023955215.1 Paracoccaceae bacterium | reverse complement strand
CAACAATGCCGTGATGAATAGGTTGGACATCATTGGATAGATCATCATCACAACGCCGCGTTCTTCCGCGCCGATCTTGCGGGTGATGATGGATACGAATGCACCCGCACAGGCCGCTGTGATGGCCGCGATGTGGCCCATGGAGAATTCGGCAGATCCGGGGCGGATCACGATCAGAACACCGATCAATCCAACAATAATCGCCAGTCCACGGCGCAACCGCACCACCTCGCCTAGCATCGGGATCGCCAGGATCGTGATGATCAGCGGAGAGGCAAAGATGAACGCGTAAAACTGTGACAGCGGCAGGGCGGTCACAGCGTAAAACGCACAAAGCGCTGCAGCCACGCCAACAATACTGCGGATGGTCATCCAGTAGGGGTGTTTGGGGCGAATGGTGTCCGGCTTTTGATCACTCATCATTACAAGTGTAAGGATCGGAAAACTAAGAAGGGCTGTGATAAACGCCACTTGGAATGGGGAGTAGGTGGCCCCCAGTTTCTTGACGATCACGTCATGGGTGGAAAACACGGCGAAAGCGGCCAATGCCATCAAGGCACCTGCTGCGTTGTTGGAAAGGGTTGGAAGGCGCATCAGGTTTGTCCTGTTGGGGTTTGTTATTTCATCGGTAGCACAGGCTCAGACAGGATCAAGGTACAGAATGCGCAATAGCTTGCCTTCGTGCGCCAACCTACTCTTGAATAGAGGGGCCAAGCCAAGGTATGAGCAAGGCAACAAATTCTTAAGGGGCAGAGCATATGCGCAGAGTCGTCGTAACAGGTTTAGGTTTGGTCACACCGTTGGCTGATGGTGTCGAAGAAAGCTGGAGCCGCATTCTTGACGGCAAATCCGGCGCTGGACCTATCACTGGTTTTGACACGACGGGCCTTGTCACCACGTATGCTTGCGAAGTTCCCTTGGGCGATGGCACAGACGGTACATTCAACGCTGACGCCTACATGTTGCCAAAAGAGCAGCGCAAAGTAGATACATTCATCCAATTCGGTTTGGCTGCGGCCCAACAAGCCGTTGAAGACTCTGGCTGGATGCCAACAGAAAACGAAGATCTAGAACGCACAGGCGTTTTGATTGGTTCTGGTATTGGTGGATTGAACTCTATCGCCAACACAGCCGTGTTGATGGAAGAAAAAGGCCCACGTCGCGTTAGCCCGTTCTTTGTACCAGGTGCATTGATCAATCTGATCTCTGGCCAAGTGTCTATCAAATACGGCTTTAAAGGCCCGAACCACTCTGTTGTGACGGCATGTTCCACTGGTGCGCACGCGATTGGCGATGCGTCCCGTTTGATCATGTTTGGTGATGCGGATGTTATGGTTGCTGGTGGTGCCGAAGCTGCGATTTGTAAAATTGGTATCGCGGGCTTTAACGCCTGTAAGGCGCTATCCACTAAGGGCGCGGATGATCCGCAAAAAGCCAGCCGTCCATATGACGCTGACCGTGATGGTTTCGTCATGGGCGAAGGTGCGGGTGTTGTTATCCTTGAAGAATACGAACACGCCAAAGCGCGTGGCGCGAAAATCTATGCCGAAGTTTTGGGTTACGGCCTTTCAGGCGATGCATACCACATCACAGCCCCATCAGAGACCGGTGAGGGCGGCGAACGTTCCATGCGCGCCGCATTGCGCAATGCGGGCCTAGAGCCATCAGATATCGACTATATCAACGCACACGGCACCTCCACGATGGCTGACACCATCGAGTTGGGCGCAGTTGAGCGTATGTTGGGCGATCACGCGGCAAACGTGACCATGTCTTCCACCAAGTCCTCAACAGGTCACTTGTTGGGTGCAGCTGGCGCGATCGAAGCGATCTTTAGCGTTCTTGCAATCCGCGACTCTGTTTGCCCACCAACGATCAACTTGGACAACCCAGCGGTTGAGACCAAGATCGATCTAGCGGCCAACAAAAAGGTCGAGCGCGAAGTTAAAGTCGCCTTGTCCAACTCCTTTGGCTTTGGTGGTACGAACGCTTCTGTTATCTTCGGGAAAGTCGACTGATGTGGCGAAATATTGCGTCTAACGCAGTAACATTCTTGGTGGTTGCACTGTTCTTGCTGGGCGGCCTGATAGCATGGGGCAAAACCCAATACACGACTGCAGGTCCATTGGATCAGGCGATCTGCCTGCAAGTGGATCGTGGATCAAACATGAAGCGCGTTAGCGTTGATTTGGCTGAGCAAGGGGCTGTGTCCTCTGCTGGGATGTTCCGTGTGGGTGCCGATTACGCTGATAAGGCAAGTTCATTGAAGGCTGGCAGCTATTTGGTTGAGGGCGGAGCGTCTATGGAGCAGATCGTTGATCTGGTCACCAAAGGCGGCGCAAGCACCTGTGGCACCGAAGTTGTGTACCGTATCGGGATCAACCGTGTTGGCGTGCAAGTGCGCGAACTTGATCCCGCAACGGGTCGTTACGTTGAAAAGGTACAGTTCAACCCTGCAACGGACGAAGCCCCAAGCGCCTATGCAGACGTCAAGGACAAAGCCGACACACGTTTCCGCGTGGCATTGGCTGAGGGCGTGACCAGCTGGCAGGTTGTGAACAGCCTCAAAAGCATGGACGTCTTGAAAGGCGAAGTGGCTGAGGTTCCGGCCGAGGGCACATTGGGTCCAGACAGCTATGAAGTGAAACCGGGTGATGAGCGTGCGGGCCTATTGGCGCGTATGCAGGATCAACAGGCACGGTGGATTGCCGATGCATGGGAAGGGCGCAACAGCGCGGTTCCGGTTGATAGCCCTGAGGAATTGCTGATCCTTGCTTCGTTGATTGAAAAAGAGACTGGCGTGGCGCGTGAACGTGAACAGGTCGCCAGCGTCTTTGTGAACCGTTTGAACAAGAACATGCGCCTGCAAACCGACCCGACTGTGATCTATGGGATCACAAAGGGCGAGGGCATCTTGGGCCGTGGCCTGCGCCGCTCTGAACTGCGCGCTGAGACGCCGTGGAACACCTATGTGATCCCTGCGTTACCACCAACGCCAATCGCCAACCCTGGCCGCGCCAGCTTGCTTGCTGCGGCCAACCCTGACGAAACGCCCTATATCTTCTTTGTCGCAGACGGCACCGGCGGCCACGCCTTTGCAGTCACGCTGGAAGAGCACAATCGCAACGTCGCCAAGTGGCGCAAGATTGAAGCTGAGAAGAAAGCGGCTGAGGGGAATTGATCAAAGCGGGGCTGAGGTGGATAGACACTTTTGCCCCGTTTCCAATCTGCCCGCGCGTCATTCCCAATACCCCAAAATTAAGAATTTGTTAATCATACCGTACGGTTAGGCCATGCGCTCAAAGTGATTTCGCTTGACTTTGCGAACGGTCTTACGTATCAGTTGTGTCAAGCTAGAAGAAGTGGGTAAGCGGCCGTTGGGGTATTCCTGACGCGCCGTTTTTTCATTTTTCTCATGTGGAGCAGATCATACACATGAGAGGTAAACCAGCCCTATGACATTGATAAACCCAGATGAAGATTTGGCCAGCACGCAGGAATTGCTGGCCTCGGTCATTGAGACCATTCGCACGTTGCGGCTTCGGTTTG
>JAGSGK010000140.1 GCA_023955215.1 Paracoccaceae bacterium | reverse complement strand
GTACTTGCTTGAGAAAATGCGCGGCGGTGCGCGACTTGGGCATGGCAGCGTCATCGACCACATGTTCCTCGATGGTTTAGAGGACGCCTATGACAAAGGCCGCCTGATGGGCAGCTTTGCAGAGGATTGCGCCGAAGCTTTCCAATTTACCCGCGAGATCCAAGATGATTATGCGTTGGCGTCCCTATCGCGCGCGATTGAAGCGCAGGGCAATGACGCCTTCGATCAAGAGATAGCACCGGTTGAGATGAAAAGCCGTAAAGGTAAGGTAACCATCAGCACAGATGAACAACCTGCCAAAGCGCGTCCGGACAAAATCCCACAGCTTAAACCTGCGTTTCGTGAGGGGGGCACTGTAACGGCTGCCAATTCATCTTCCATTTCTGATGGGGCTGCCGCATTGGTTCTGGCCGCGCATGACGTTGCACAAGCCAAAGGTATGACCATTCGTGCGCACATCAAAGGGCACGCCAGCCATGCTCAGGCCCCAGGCCTGTTCACCACGGCCCCAGTACCCGCGGCGCAAAAACTGCTTGAGCAAATTGGCTGGTCCAAGGATGACGTGGACCTTTGGGAAGTGAACGAGGCCTTCGCCGTTGTCCCCCTTGCCTTCATGCACGAGATGGGGATCAGCCATGACATCGTCAACGTAAATGGTGGCGCTTGTGCGCTGGGCCATCCTATTGGTGCATCTGGGGCGCGGATCATCGTGACCTTGCTAAACGCGCTGGAAAAACGTGGTCTTAAACGCGGTATCGCAGCAATTTGCATTGGTGGTGGCGAGGGTACTGCCATTGCGATTGAACGCCCTTAACCTGATCCAATGGAAAGTCAGACCATGCAAGTTGATTACAAGTCCCTTAGCCAATCCATCGCGTCTTTGGCTGAGGGCGAAACAGATGCCGTTGCGCTGATGGCGACGGTTGCCTGCGAAGTGCACCACAGTGACGACCGTTTTGATTGGACGGGGTTCTACCGCGTGACCGAACCCGAGTTGATGAAAATCGGCCCTTATCAGGGCGGGCACGGTTGTCTTGTGATTCCTTTTTCACGCGGAGTTTGTGGTGCAGCCGCACGCAGCCTTGAGGTTCAGCTGGTGGCAGACGTTGATGCGTTCCCTGGTCATATCGCCTGCGCCGGTTCAACACGGTCTGAGTTGGTTTTGCCCGTGGTGA
Source organism: Paracoccaceae bacterium (assembly GCA_023955215.1). Lineage (GTDB taxonomy): Bacteria > Pseudomonadota > Alphaproteobacteria > Rhodobacterales > Rhodobacteraceae > Ascidiaceihabitans. The sequence continues at coordinate 6,572 of JAGSGK010000140.1, read as the reverse complement.
ATGGAAATGGGGTGTTATTGGGGGTGTTTGACCTTGATAGCGATCAACCTGATGCATTCATCCAAACAGATGCGGATGCGCTGACAGCCATATTGGCGGACACGTTTAGGTTGGCAAACGCACCTTAAATTGGGCGCTCGTGAAGAAATTACTTGATTTTTCACGCAACTCGGCATCACCGTGAAATTAAGTTGTATAATTTCACGGGCCTTTCATGCTGCAAACCGACCTTAGTAAACCTGAAACCCTAGGTGCTGACCTTAGGGCCTTGCGTAAATCGCGGGGGCTTACGCTGTCGGACATGGCCGAAAGCTTGGGGCGTTCTGTGGGTTGGCTAAGTCAGGTTGAACGCGATCTGTCCGATCCGTCCATCAGTGACCTGCGCGAAATCGCAGCGCTGTTGGGTGTTCCGATTTCAATGCTATTTCGTCACGCTGCTGCGCCAGCGCACGAGGCGGGTTACGTTGTGCGCCATGGTTCGCGTCGTCCAATGGGGTCGCATACCGCTGGCTTGGTCGAAGAACTATTGTCGCCCGATCTGACGGACGATTTCGAAATGGTGCATTCTACCTTTGAACCCTTTAGCGAAATCGCTGAACCTGTGACACGTCCGACCCAAGAGGTGGGATACCTTATCTCCGGTAAATTGGACCTTGAGATTGCGGGCCAAATTTTCAAGATCAATCCAGGGGACAGCTTTCGCATCAAAGGCGAACCGCACCGTTGGATGAACCCCTATGATACCCCCGCCGTTGCGGTTTGGGTTATTGCCCCTCCGGTGTATTAAATGTCGTTTGAAAGTTGGATCATATTCGCTGTGTTTTGGGGGGTCTTTGTGATCACGCCAGGGCCAAATGCCGTGAACTGCATCAACAACGGTATGAACGTTGGGTTCCGTCGTGGACTTGTTGGCGTTGCAGCAATACTGACCCAAGCAACAATGTTCCTAGTTTTATCGGCGATGGGGATCACTGCACTGATTGCGGCCTCACCTGTGGCGTTCAATGTGGCCAAACTGATCGGCGCAGGCTTCTTGATTTTTATCGGGGTGCGCGGCTGGATCAATGCGCGCAATCCCGCACCTGAATTGCCCAAAGGCGCGGGGTCCATCTATAGCAACGCATTGGCGATTGCGGTGATCAATCCCAAATCTGTTGGTGGTTATCTGGCGGCCTTTTCACAGTTCGTTCAACCGGATGTACCGATCTGGGACCAGATGGGGCTAATCATGCCAACCGCACTCACACTGACGGCACTGTCCTACATGGGGTTCACGGCTATCGGTGCCGGCTTAGGACGCGCGGCGATGGGTGTTGTGTTTAACGTTTGGCTGCGCCGCGCCATGGGTGCGTGCTTCGTCATCTATGGCCTGCTCTTGGGCACGGCCAGCGCACCGGGGAGAGGTTGATGCTGACAGGAAGCTGCAACTGCAAAGGCGTGACCTTTACCGTAAAAGATGGCGGTCAAAGCGTATCAGCCTGTCACTGCACGCAGTGTCGCAAACAGTCAGGCCATCACTGGGCCTCTGGGTATGGCGATATGGAGAGCTTTGATATTACAGGCGACGTGCGTTGGTTCGCCGCCTCTGAAACGGCCAAGCGTGGGTTCTGCCCGACCTGCGGCTGTTTCTTATTTTGGAAAGCGCATGCCGAGGAGGGCATGAGTTTTTCTTTGGGAGTAATCGATGGGCCCACAGGGCTCGAACTTCAAAAACACATCTTTGTCGCGGACAAAGGTGATTACTATAAAATCGCGGACAACGTGCCGCAAAGGGAGCAATAGACATGAGTGAATTTCCAACAACGGCCCGTGTGGTTGTCATCGGTGGCGGTGTAGTCGGTACATCGACACTCTATCACCTAGCTAAAGCTGGCTACAAAGATTGTGTGCTGGTTGAAAAGAACGAGCTGACCGCCGGTTCCACGTGGCACGCGGCAGGCAATGTTCCTAACTTTGCGGGGTCTTGGGCCGTGATGAACATGCAGCGGTATTCGGCTGCGATGTATCGTTCGTTGGGCGAAGATGTTGGATATCCGATGAACTACCACGTGACTGGCGCGATCCGCTTGGCCCACTCGAAAGAGCGGATGCAAGAATTCGAACGCGTTGCAGGTATGGGCCGTTATCAGGGTCTACAAATGGACATTTGCACACCCGCGGAATTGAAAGAGCTGAACCCGTTCATGGAAACCCATGATCTGGCGGGTGGTCTTTGGGATCCGTTGGACGGTGATATTGATCCTGCACAGTTGACCCAAGCCTTAGCAAAAGGTGCCCGTGACGCAGGTGGCCGTATCGAACGTTTTTGTTCCGTTGTGGGGATTGAACGCGATGGCGACGAGTGGATTGTGAAAACCGAAAAAGGCGACATTCGCTGCGAAAAGGTTGTGAACTGTGGCGGCTATTATGCACAGCGCATTGGTGAGATGTTCAAACCTTGGGGCGGACGCACGGTTCCAATGGTTGTTATGTCCCACCAGTATTTCCTGACAGAGCCAATCGCAGAGCTTGAAGCGTGGACCAAAGAAAAGGGCCACAAGATGCCCATGATCCGTGACGTGGATATTTCATACTACTTACGTCAGGACAAAAATGGCCTGAACCTTGGTCCATATGAACGCAATTGTAAGGCGCACTGGGTCACCCCTCAGGATCCAATGCCAGAAGACTTCAGCTTCCAACTGTACCCCGATGATCTGGACCGTCTTGAGTTCTACATCGAGGACGCGATGGAACGTTTGCCAGCCCTTGGTACCGCTGGTATCGGCCGTAACATCAACGGTCCCATTCCCTATGCGCCGGACGGTCTGCCAATGGTTGGTCCTATGCCGGGTGTTCCCAATGCATTCGAGGCACATTCATTCACCTTTGGTATCGCCCAAGGTGGTGGCGCGGGTAAGGTCATGGCGGAATGGATTATGCACGGCGAAACTGAATTGGACATGTGGGCCATCGATCCACGTCGTTACACAGATTACGCCGATCACGACTACTGCCTATCCAAGGCGTTGGAAACTTATGGCCACGAATACGCCATGCACTTCCCACACCACGAATGGCCAGCAGGGCGCGACAAAAAGCTATCGCCAAACCACGCCAAGCTGTTGGCATCGGGCGCACAGATGGGGGCCTATAACGGTTGGGAACGTGCCAACTGGTTCGCCCAAGATGGCGATGACACATCCGAGGCCGCAACCGAAACATGGTCGCGCGAAGGGCCGTGGGTCAAACGGGTTGAGGAGGAAGTCGAGGCCTGCACAAACGCAACAGGTGTCCTCGATATGCCAGGCTTCTCGCGCTACACGCTTTCTGGCGCAGGTGCGGCGGAATGGCTACGTGGTCAAATCGCGGGTGCCTTGCCAAAAGCGGGCCGCATGAACCTTGGCTATTTCACAGACAGCCGTGGACGCATCGTGACAGAGGTGACAATCATCCGTTGGGGCGAAGACGACTTCTGGATCATGACAGCAGCCGTGGCACAGTGGCATGACCTTGAGTTCTTGCAATCACGCTTGCCAACCGATGGCTCGCTTACGATGACAGACATCACCAAAGAGTGGTCAACAGCATTGGTCACAGGCGCACAGTCACGCGATCTGTTGTCTGGCATCGTTGAAGGTGCGGACCTGACAAAAGGGTGGCTCACGTTGCAAGACGCGACCATCGCTGGCGTGCCGTGTAAACTGATGCGTATCTCGTTCTGTGGCGAGCTGGGTTGGGAAGTGCATACGTCCTTTGAGGACAGCAAAGCCGCCTATGAGGCGATCCGCGATGCAGGTGCCAAACCATTCGGCATGTATGCGTTGAACTCAATGCGGATCGAAAAAGGGTACCGCACCTGGAAGGGTGATCTGTCCACAGATTACACATTGCTAGAGGGCGGCATGGAACGCTTTATCCGCTTTGACAAACCCCAAGACTTTATCGGCAAAGCTGCTTTGCTGGCTGAGAAAGATGCGGGCGTGAAGAAGATGTTTGTGACCATGACTGTAGACGCACCGTTCGCCGATGCACCTTACATGTCGACGATTTGGAATGGTGATGAAGTGGTCGGTGAAACGACATCTGGCGACTGGGGGTTTCGTGTGAACAAATCCATCGCGCTGGGCGTTGTTAAGGCGGAACTGGCAGCCCCGGGAACCGAGCTTGAGGTCGAAATCTTTGGCGCCCGTTGCAAGGCTGTTGTGCACGCCGATCAACCACTATGGGATCCAGAAAACGATCGCATCCGCGCATGATAAAATGGCTTCAAAGGCAAAGCGCCGCTGTGCGCGTGTGCTTTGCCTTTGGCTATTGTGCGATCTACTACGGACTTCATTTCTTATCTGGCGTCTTTTCTTTGGACACCGTCACAACCGTTCTTGTGACGGTGTTCCCAATTTTATACGGCGCAGCGACGCAATTGTTATTTGACCCGCTGCTTTCAAAACCATCACGCCAGACATTCCAATTGATGGTGCTGCCGGTGGTTTTACTCTGTGTCGTTTTACTGTTCTGGCAGTTCGAAACACTCATTTGTATTGCCATTCTACTGCCCATTTTCATGGCTTTGGGATGGTTTGGGCAATGGATTATGCGTGTGGTTTTACGCAAGGCATTGGTCAATGCAACAAGCGATACCTTGAACGTGTCGTTGCTGTTGCTGCCAACTTTGGCGGTACCGCTGTTTGGTCAGTTTGAATTCCCACAGGCGCAAATGCGGGTCACGACACAGATTGCGATTGAAGCACCTAAAGATGTGGTTTGGGCGAACACCATCGAGATCGACGAAATTCAAGCTGTGGAACGCGTGTGGACATTCTCCCACAATATCCTTGGAACGCCGCGTCCCATTGATGCGGTTTTGGTGGGCGACGTGCGCAAGCTGCGCTGGACGGGTGGGATCGTGTTCGAGGAACACCTGACAGCACTCGAATCGAATACATCAATGACGTGGGACTTTGTCTTTAACGCGCCAGAGACCTTGATCGCGTTTGATCCCCACATTGCCCCCCAAGGTGGTATTGTGAACATGCAATCGGGGTCATACCACCTTACATCACTGCCAAACGGCGTTACCTTATTGACCTTGGAAACAAACTATTCAATCAGGACGCCAGTGAACACATATCTTGCCATTTGGGGGGAAGTGTTTTTGCAAGATTTCCATCACGCCGTTCTCAGCGTGATCAAAACCCGCAGTGAAAAGGGATAGCACAAATGATGATTTTAGATGGTGGCATGGGCCAAGAACTTGTGGCACGCGCAGGTAAAGCGACGTCGCTTTGGTCGGTTCAGGCCTTGCTTGATGCGCCCGAAGTTGTGCGCCAAGTGCACGACGAATATTTCGCAGCCGGTGCTGATATCGCCACCACTAACAGCTATTCTGTTCTGCCTGACCGCCTAGAGCCACATGGCATGTTTGATCGCCTAGAAGAACTAGCGCGTCTTGCCTGCCAACTGGCGGCTGATGCGCGTGATGCGCATGGGTCAGGTATGGTGGCTGGCGGCTTGGGGCCACAAGGGTTCTCTTATCAACCAGACAAATCCCCACCCGCAGAACAAGCGGCTGAAGCCTACGCTAAGCTGGCACAAATTCATGCGCAATACGTCGACGTGCATTTGCTTGAAACCATGTCTTCTGTGGATCAAGCACGCGGCGGTCTGATGGGTGCTGGTGTGACGGGCAAACCTGTTTGGGTTGCCTTGTCTGTGCGCGATGACGACGGCACACGTTTGCGGTCTGGCGAATTGCTTTCTGATGTTATGCCATTGTTGGAAGAATTCGACCCTGCGGCTGTTTTCATCAACTGCTCCAAGCCCGAAGCGGTCGACACAGCCGTGCCAATCCTTGCCAAAAGTGGTCGCGTTGTCGGCGCTTATGCGAATGGTTTCACGGGTATCGCTGCGGACTTTAACAAGGTGGGCGCAACCGTTGATATGCTCAGCGCGCGCCGCGATCTTGATCCAAACGCTTACGCTGATTTCGCTGACGGTTGGGCTGCAAACGGCGCGACCATTATCGGTGGTTGCTGCGAAGTTGGACCTGCGCATATCGCAGAATTGGCCCGACGTTTGAAAACGACCTAAGTCATGATTGATATCGATCCTTCACATTTTGGTACCCGTGCATCGGGAGAGCCGTGGAGGGTCGACATTATTCTGGCAGAGGGGTTTGTTCTGGTGGAATTGTCAGGCGTGGTCGAAGTGCTGCGCATGGCGAACCGGATCAACCCAACCACATTATTTGATTGGACCTATCGCTCTGTCAAAGGCGGATATGTGTCTTGTCGTGCGGGTTTGGGGACGCTGAGCGAACCCCTGACAGATCGCCCCACGGCCGACTATGTTTTCGTCATTGGCAACACAGACTCTGATCACCCGGAACTGTCTTTGGGCACAACAATCTCGGCTTACAGCTATCGCAAGGCCAAGGTGATTTTGCTGTCTGAGGCTGCCAGCCGATACATCTCTGAACACCCCAACGGATCTGGGGACCACACGACCCATTGGGAAAACCGCGCAGTCTTGCAGGAACGTGGTGATCCAGGCGGGGAGGGCACCTATGCCTTGGCAGTGGATGATGGGCGCGT
>JAGSGK010000260.1 GCA_023955215.1 Paracoccaceae bacterium | reverse complement strand
GGCGGTAAGCTGGCTGGCAGTCTAATTCGCAACGGTGTGGACACATATGTCTTTGACTTAAACGCTGACTTCGTCGCCGAAAAAGTTAAAGCAGGTGCCAAAGATGGTCAAAGCGCCGCCAATCTTATGCAGGTTTGTGATGCGATAATCACGTGTTTACCAACCCCAACTGCCTCAAATGCTGTGGTTCAAGAAATGTTGCCCCACGTGACGGCGGGCAAGGTTTGGATGGAGATGTCCACCACTGACGCGGAAGAAGTGAAACGCCTGAGTGCATTGGTGATTGAGGCCGGGGGCGAGGCGGTGGATTGCCCAGTGTCTGGCGGATGCCACCGCGCAGACACTGGAAACATTGCAATCTACGCGGGCTGCACTCGTGAGACGTTTGATAAAGTTCTGCCGATCCTGACCCACATGGGACGGCGCATCTTGCACGTTGGTGAGATCGGAAATTCGTCGACCCTAAAGGTGATGACCAACTATTTGGCAACCATGAACCTTCTATCTGTTTGCGAGGCACTAACGGTTATGAAGGCTGCTGGCATGGATATGGCGATGACTTACGAGGCAATCGCGATTTCCTCGGGCAATTCATTTGTACATGAAACTGAAAGCCAACTGATCCTGTCAGGCAGCCGTGATGTAAACTTCACAATGGACTTAATCCAAAAAGATATCGGTTTGTTTCAATCCATCGCTGATCGCAACAATGTCCCGCTTGAACTGTCACCGTTGATGATTGAGATGATGACGGATGGGCAAAAACGCTACGGTGACCGGGCGCAATCAGATCGCATGATCGAACGGCTGGAAGAGGTCACTGGGCTTTCTGTTACAGCACCTGGTTTCCCAACAGAACTGGTTGATGATGAACCAGAAGAGCGCGGCTACGAGGTTGTGCCGAAACGCTAAGATCTCCAACCCTTGCTGCATCCCATGAATTCAGAGTAGGTCCTTGCAACAAGTGCGACGAGCACGGACCTTGGGAGTGAGCAGAATGAGCGATGAAGTCATCGGAACCGTATCGGCATCAATGGGACGCCGTGTTCTTGGAATTACATCGCTTGCCCTGCTGGGTTTTTTGCTGATCTACGTCAGTTTCACACAGCCACCTGCAGTCCTTGGTCAAGTCTTCTTGCTTGCCATTGGATCGGCATCTCTTTGGATAGCAGACAAAATGCGCCGTGCCACAGCAACTGTGATCGAACTTACAAAAAGTGAACTGCGCGACAGTTCTGGCGAATTGATCTGCACTCTTGATGATATCGATAGCATTGATCGCGGGTTTTTCGCCTTCAAACCGTCAAACGGTTTTCTTCTGAAACTCAAAAGACCTGGCAAACGCAGCTGGCGTCCGGGGCTTTGGTGGCGTTCAGGACGTCGTATAGGGATCGGTGGAATGACGCCGGGGCATCAAACTAAATTTGTGTCTGAAATTATTGCTGTCACACTCGCACAGCGCGATCTTTAATTGCATTCATCCCTGCATACCCGTGGCGCATAGCGCGGGCGAATAAAGACAAAGTTCGCGACATCATGCGGTGCGATGCCGATGTCGATGTCGAACATGGGCGTAGAATCGACCCATGTCTCGATAAACGTCATGAACTCATTGTCTTTCATGATGGGCAGTCGGCTGTGTACGCCAGCAACTTCCTCTTCGGACAACTCACCCTTACGACCACCATGAATTGTGGACCATTTTTTCAAATAGGTATTTTGGTCCTCATCGTATTTGACTGAAGAGATCCTAATGGTTGTGTCGTTCAAATCGGCTAGCGACAAAAATCTGTTCTTGGAGGTCAGATGCTATGTTTTTCAGACATGTCCAGAAACAATCAGGGCAGATCAACTTGAACTGCTTTCAAAGCAAAAGCCAATTTTGTCAATTTGACGATACTAATTAGAACCAGTGGGAAAATAGGGCTTTCTCAATATTAAGAAATAATTCACCAATTTGTTGAGGTTCTTCTTAAATCGCCCAATTAATGTGCAATACATCTCTTATGAATGTTCTTAGTTATCCTAAGATAATTCGCGTTCATTAACCTTATAACCTCAAGGTCCTGCCAATAATCGACGCAAAGTCGAGTCGTTCTGACCTAAAAGGAGTCGTCAGATGAGTGCCCCCCAAGAGATGAGTTTTCGCAAAAGTGTAGACATGATGTTTAATCGCGCAGTTGCGTTGATGGACCTACCGCCAGGGCTTGAGGAGAAGATTAGGGTTTGCAATGCGACTTACACAGTGCGCTTTGGCGTGCGTCTTCGTGGTGAAATCCAAACATTCACCGGTTACCGGTCTGTCCACTCTGAACATATGGAACCTGTTAAAGGTGGTATTCGTTTCTCTATGGGCGTTAACCAAGATGAAGTTGAAGCGCTGGCCGCGTTGATGACGTACAAATGTTCGCTGGTTGAAGCACCGTTTGGTGGTTCCAAAGGCGGTCTTTGCATCGATCCACGTCAATATGATGACCATGAGCTTGAGTTGATCACGCGTCGTTTTGCATATGAGTTGATCAAACGCGACCTTATCAATCCATCTCAGAACGTGCCTGCACCAGACATGGGCACGGGCGAACGCGAGATGGCGTGGATCGCCGACCAATACGCCCGCATGAACACAACCGACATCAATGCGAAAGCCTGTGTTACAGGTAAGCCATTAAACGCAGGCGGAATCGCTGGCCGTGTTGAAGCGACGGGTCGCGGTGTACAATACGCACTGCGTGAATTCTTCCGCGATAAGTTGGGCATGCAAAAAGCTGGTTTGACCGGCGGCTTGGAGGGCAAACGCGTTGTCGTTCAAGGTTTAGGTAACGTGGGCTATCACGCGACCAAATTCCTAGGCGAAGAAGATGGATGCAAAATCATCGGCATTATCGAACGTGATGGTGCGCTGGTTGATGCGGATGGCCTTAACGTAGACGCTGTTCAGCAGTGGATTTCAAAACATGGTGGCGTGGCAGGTTACCCTGATGCGTCCTTCATTGAAGACGGTGCAAAAGTTCTTGAAGAAGAATGTGACATCTTGATCCCAGCGGCACTTGAGGGTGTGATCAACATCACCAATGCTGATCGTATCAAGGCACCTCTTATCATTGAGGCTGCGAATGGTCCTGTCACTGCGGGCGGGGATGAAATCCTGCGCGACAAAGGCACAGTCATTATTCCAGATATGTATGCGAACGCTGGTGGTGTTACGGTGTCCTACTTTGAGTGGGTCAAAAACCTTAGCCACATTCGTTTTGGTCGTATGCAACGCCGTCAGGAAGAGTCGCGCCACCAATTGGTTGTGGATGAGCTTGAGCGCCTCAGCTCTGATTCAGGCATCGGTTGGGAACTAAGCCCAAACTTTAAGGACCGCTATTTGCGCGGTGCGGATGAGTTGGAATTGGTTCGCTCTGGTCTGGATGACACGATGCGCATTGCCTATCAGTCTATGCGCGAAGTCTGGCATGGACGTGATGACGTAAAAGATCTGCGTACTGCGGCCTATTTGGTCTCTATCGAAAAGGTTGCGGCCAGCTACCGTGCAAAAGGCCTGTAGTCTAAAAGGCTAACCTTTAGACAGTTTAGAAAATCAAGCGCCTCCATTGGAATTCAATGGGGGCGGTTTCGTTTTTTGTATTGACGATCAGGAACGGAAAATATGAGGTGCTTTTAAGAAATGGTGCCAAGTAATTCTTGGCCTACCGTTCTAGTATTTCGTGGGTTCCACGACAGGGTTGCCATGTGGGGGATCAAACATGCGATTTTCGGGTTTACGTGTTCTGAAAGAAGGACTGACCGGTAACAAAGGTTGGACGCCCCATTGGCGCAATCATGAACCCAAGGCCGAATATGATGTGATCATCATCGGGGGTGGTGGCCATGGTCTGGCGACTGCACATTACCTCGCATCCGTTCACGGGATCACCAACGTTGCCGTTTTGGAAAAAGGGTACTTGGGCGGTGGTAACGTCGGGCGCAATACCACGATCGTTCGGGCGAATTATGGTTTGCCGGGCAACTCTGAATTCTACAGTCACTCCCTAAAACTATGGGAAGGTCTGGAAGAGGACCTTAACTATAACGTCATGCACTCTCAGCGTGGTATTATTAACCTGTTTAACTCTGATGGTTCACGCGATGCAGCTGCGCGGCGTGGCAATCAGATGGCGTCCCAAGGGGATGATGCGCAACTGCTCGACACCGCCGCTTTGCGAAAAATGTTGCCCTACCTTGATTTTGATCAAACACGCTTCCCAATCTATGGCGGCCTGTATCATCCCCGTGGTGGCACGGCGCGTCACGATGCGGTGGCTTGGGGCTTTGCCCGCGCTGCAGACCAACGCGGTGTCGATCTAATCCAACAATGTGAAGTAACAGGCATCGATGTTGTGGATGGTGTGGTCAAAGGTGTGCAAACCACACGTGGCCCGATCCGCGCGAAAAAGATCGGTATCACCGCCGCTGGTCGCTCTAGCGAAGTGGCGGCAATGGCCGGTATGCGCCT
>JAGSGK010000238.1 GCA_023955215.1 Paracoccaceae bacterium | reverse complement strand
GTGGTTATCCACGAAGGTACACTTAAGACCCTCAAGCGCTTCAAAGATGAAGTGGCTGACGTTAAATCTGGTTACGAATGTGGTATGGCCTTTGAACGCTATGAAGACATCCGTGCCGACGACGTTATCGAGATCTTTGAACGTGAAGAGATCACGCGTACACTCGACTAAGACAGTTGGTGTCATGGAAATAGAAAAGGGGAAGGCTGTTGCCTTCCCCTTTTTCGTTGTTTTATGGTTTGCTTAAAGCCAGTCGCGCAAGATTGGGATCAGTGGCACATCGGCTGCTGGCATAGGGTAGTTGCGTAACTCATTAGGCCGTACCCATTTTAACGCTTGGTTTTCACGCGACATTGGCGTGCCTTCCCACTTACGGCAGGCAAACAGAGGCATAAGTAGGTGGAAATCATCGTAGCTGTGGCTGGCAAAGGTCAGCGGCGCGAGGCAGCTTTCCCATGTGTTAATTCCGAGCTCTTCTTCCAACTCACGGATCAGGGCGACCTCAGGCGTTTCGCCTGCTTCGACTTTACCACCCGGAAATTCCCACAATCCAGCCATGGATTTACCTTCGGGGCGTTGACCAAGTAAGACGCGTCCATCAACATCGATGAGGGCTACGGCTGAAACCAAAACGACCTTCATGAACGGTAATCCGCGTTGATCTCGATATAGCCGTGGGTCAAATCGCAGGTCCAAACCGTTGCCGTTCCTGTGCCCATTCCGAGATCAACGGTTATCTCGATCTCCTGCTTTTTCATTAGTGCCGCTGCATCTGCTTCAACATAATTCGGGTTTACCCAACCTTGTGTCGCAACATTCACATCCCCGAATGAGATCGAGATAAGGTCACGATCTGCGGGTGCGCCTGATTTGCCAATTGCCATTACGATCCGGCCCCAATTTGGGTCTTCGCCGGCTATGGCTGTCTTGACCAAAGGTGAGTTTGCAATGGCCATCGCGTGGATGCGTGCCACGCTGTCGTCCACTGCACCTGATACGTTGATCTCAACTAGCTTTGTCGCGCCTTCGCCATCGCGTACCACTTGTTGTGACAGATCGAGCATCAATTTGTGCAGCGCGCCTGCAAAATCGACGTTGTCTTGTGCACTCACGCCTGATGCACCAGTGGCAGCCATCAACAATGAATCTGACGTAGAGGTGTCACTATCAACTGTGATGCAGTTGAACGTTCGATCTGATATATCTGAAACCAATTCTTGCAACGCTGCTTGCTCAAATACAGCATCAGTGAAGATGTAGACCAACATCGTTGCCATATCTGGCGCGATCATGCCTGACCCCTTTGCAATTCCAACGATCTGCACAGTTTTACCGTCAATTTGTACAGTTTGCGCAGAGCCTTTTGCGTAGGTGTCGGTGGTCATGATTGCGTTGGCAGCAGCCTCTACGTCCTCAGCACTTTGGGTGCTGTTCAGAGTTTGTAGGTTTTCGATAATCCGATCGTGTGCGAGTGGCTCACCGATCACACCTGTCGAAGATGTAAAGACGCGGTTCACTGGGACATCGCAGGAATTCGCCACAGCATCACAGATAGCTGAGACTGACGTCTGACCGTTCTTGCCAGTGAAGGCATTAGCATTGCCGGAGTTTACAAGAATTGCAGCAGGTGTTGTGCAATCACCACCAAGCTTTGTCTGGCAATCTAGAACAGGTGCAGCACGGGTGGTTGATTTTGTGAAGACGCCTGCGATGGAGGTGCCAGCAGTTAGTTTTGCCAGCATCACATCTGTGCGTCCTGAATAGCGAACCCCGGCAGCAATCGTTGCAAAGGTTACGCCATCCACGACGGGTAGATCGGGAAAATGAGCAGGCGCGAGAGGGGATTTTTGCATGGTACTGGCCATTCAGATTATTCAACGATGCTAAGGTCAGACAGGATGGAAGGATCGATGCCCTCTACGCCGCTTTGATCAATGGTTGCGGCTTCACGCAGTTCTTCAATCTTTGTTGTGACGGCTTCTTGGCGAAGGGTGCCTTCGATCTCTGCGCGAACCGCATCAAGTTCTGGTGCGCTGGTGTTGCGTGTTTCGTTCAAGATGATCACGTGCCAGCCAAATTGCGTTTGAACTGGTGCTGAAACAGCGCCGACTTCTAGACCAACAACCGCAGCTTCAAAACTAGGCACCATTGCGCCTTTGCCAAACCAGCCAAGGGAGCCGCCGTTTGGACCTGAAGGCCCAGTCGATTTTTCTTTAGCGACTGTCGCAAAGTCTGCTCCGCCATCGACATCAGCTTGGATTGCCAATGCTTCTTCTTCAGTCTCTACCAGAATATGAGAAGCGTTGTATTCTTTTGAGGGTTCAGCGTCTGCAAATTGCGCATCGTAAGCTGCCTTAACAGCGTGTTCGCTGAGTGCTTGGGACAAGACCACTTCAAGCGTTTCGCCAGCGATCAAAGAGCGCTGCTCATTTTCCAAAGAAATAGGAATCCGCTTTGGCAATGTGCCGTCAAAGGCGCCTGCCAGCAACGATTGTTCGACCAGCTGTTTTAGGATGCCTTCAAACAAGACGTCGTTTGGCAGCTGTTGGTATTGCTCTGGCAAAATGGCGCGTGCCACGATCATGTGGCCTAACGTGATGGACTTCCCATTCACGGTTGCAACGACGGTGTTTGCGTCCTGTGCCTGTAAAGGCATGGCGAAAGTTACGGCAAGGCCAAGTGCGGCTACAAAGTTGAGACGTTTTTGCATTGTATAGTCCTATGATTATGGTCACGACTGGGCGTAACATTGACACTGTTTGATGTGCCCCTTACATCCGCTATGGGCATGGTTGGGACTATTCTAACTTGTATCTATGGACTGTACGCGGGTCGGGCAAGCGCTTGCTGCGAAACATAACACACCACGGCTGGAGTACTTAATGCTAGGTTTCGGAACACTCACGAAGAAGATCTTTGGATCTGCCAATGATCGCAAAGTAAAAGCGGTCCGTCCGTTGGTGGACAAGATCAATGCACTAGAGCCCAAGTTCGAGGTGTTGAGTGACGAAGAGTTGATCGCTAAGACCCGCGAATTCGCGGAGCGTGCCAATAATGGCGAAAGCTTGGACGATCTGCTGCCAGAAGCATTTGCCAACTGTCGTGAAGCCGCCAAGCGCGCATTGGGCCTTCGTGCCTTTGATGTGCAGCTGATGGGCGGTATCTTTCTGCATCAGGGCAACATCTCAGAAATGAAAACCGGTGAGGGTAAAACCCTTGTTGCTACGTTCCCTGCCTATTTGAACGGTTTAACTGGTAAAGGTGTGCACGTTGTTACTGTGAACGAGTATCTGGCGAAACGTGACGCAGAATGGATGAGTAAGGTGTTCACCGCACTTGGCCTGACGACTGGTGTTGCTGTCGGCGACGCACCGAACGAAGAAAAGCAAGCAGCATACAATTCAGACATTACCTACGCGACCAACAATGAATTGGGCTTTGATTATCTTCGTGATAATATGAAATCCGAGTTGAACCAAATTTTCCAAAAAGAACACAATTTTGCGATCGTCGATGAAGTCGACAGTATCTTGATTGATGAAGCTCGTACGCCGCTTATTATTTCCGGCCCGGCGGATGATCGTTCCGAAATGTACATCACCATTGATGCCATTATTCCATCGCTGTCTGATGAGCACTTCGAGCTGGACGAAAAAACACGCAACGTGACGTTCACCGATGATGGCAATGAGTTCCTTGAAGAGCAGTTGCGAACACGCGGTTTGTTGGATGCTGATGCAACCTTGTATGATCCTGAAAGCACCAGCTTAGTTCATCACATCAACCAAGGCCTGCGTGCTCATAAATTGTTCCAGCGTGACAAAGATTATATCGTTCGTGATAACGAAATCGTTCTAATTGACGAATTCACGGGCCGCATGATGTCAGGTCGTCGATTGTCTGACGGTCTACACCAAGCGATTGAAGCTAAGGAAAATGTGGACATTAAGCCAGAGAACGTAACGCTGGCCTCTGTGACGTTCCAGAACTACTTCCGTTTGTATGACAAGTTGTCAGGTATGACTGGTACAGCAACGACCGAAGCTGACGAGTTCGCCGAAATCTATGGCTTGGGTGTGGTTGAAGTGCCGACCAACCGCGGCATTGCACGTGTTGATGAAGATGACCGCGTTTACCGTACGCAACGTGAAAAATACGAAGCGATGATTGTTGAAATCAAAGAAGCAAACGCCAAGAACCAGCCGGTTTTGGTGGGTACAACCTCTATCGATAAGTCTGAGATGTTCAGCCAAGCTCTGACTGCTCAGGGTATCACACACAATGTTTTGAACGCGCGTTTGCATGAGCAAGAAGCTCAGATCATTGCGGATGCTGGTAAGTTGGGTGCAGTGACTATCGCGACCAATATGGCGGGCCGTGGGACTGACATTCAGTTGGGCGGCAACGCTGAAATGGTTATTCTTGAAGCAATCTCTGCTGATCCAGATGCTGATCCAGACGCGATCCGCGCCAAGATCGAAGCGCAGCACGAAGACGAGAAGAAGCAAGTGATTGATGCTGGTGGTCTATTTGTTATGGCGTCTGAACGCCACGAAAGCCGTCGGATTGATAACCAATTGCGTGGCCGTTCTGGTCGTCAGGGCGATCCGGGTCGGACGTCTTTCTACCTCAGCCTTGAAGATGACTTAATGCGTATCTTTGGTTCTGATCGTTTGGAAAAAGTTCTGACAACTCTTGGATTGGAAGAAGGCGAAGCCATCATCCACCCGTGGGTTAATAAGTCGCTAGAACGCGCCCAAGCAAAGGTTGAAGGCCGCAACTTTGACATACGCAAGCAGTTACTGAAATTTGATGACGTGATGAATGACCAGCGCAAAGTTGTGTTTGGCCAACGTCGTGAAATTATGGAAGCAACTGACCTTTCAGAGATTACAACAGATATGCGTTCTGAAGTGATTGAAGACCTGATCTATGAATTTATGCCGCCGAATTCGTACGCCGATCAGTGGAATACTGAGGGCCTTTATGCCGCCGCTATTGAGCGCCTTGGCGTGGATGTACCACTTATGGAGTGGTGTGCTGAAGAGGGTGTTGACGACGAGCAAATCAGCGAACGCCTTATGAAGGCGACTGATGAACAGATG
>JAGSGK010000286.1 GCA_023955215.1 Paracoccaceae bacterium | reverse complement strand
GTCCCAGAACATCCGCTCCACCACGTGTTGCGATCTCAAGTGCGGTACGTGCGCTCATCGCATCCGCCCCAAGCGCGACACGCTGCAACAACATCGCTTGACGGGCTTCTGCAATCAGATTGCCAACATCATTGCTGGCTGATCCATCAACGCCCAGACCAACAGGAACACCCGCATCATACATCCCGCGCAACGGCGCAATGCCACTACCCAAACGGCAATTGGAACACGGGCAATGTGCAACACCCGTTTTTGTGCGCGCAAACATCGCAATTTCTTCGGCGTCCAGTTTGACGCAATGCGCGTGCCATACATCGGGGCCCGTCCAACCCAAGTCTTCGGCATATTGCCCCGGGCGTTTGCCAAATTTCTCAAGGCTATAGGCGATGTCCTCATCGTTTTCAGCCAGATGGGTGTGCATCATGACGCCCTTGTCACGTGCTAAGATCGCAGCATCGCGCATCAGTTCTGTACTGACAGAAAACGGCGAACAAGGGGCCACACCAACGCGACACATCGAAGCCGCGGAGGCGTCGTGGAACCCATCAATAACGCGAATGCAATCTTCTAGAATGGCAGCTTCCTGCTCAACCAAGCTGTCAGGTGGAAGCCCACCATCGCTTTCACCGATGCTCATTGCGCCGCGTGTGGGTTGAAAACGAATCCCCAACTCGGCTGCGGCGTGGATTGTGTTCTCAAGCCGTGAACCGTTGGGGTATAGATATAAATGGTCAGAACTTAACGTGCAGCCTGACAACGCCAACTCCGCCAACCCCACTTGGGCCGACGTGAACATATGATCGGGGGTAAAGTGTGACCAAATTGGATAAAGCGTTTGCAGCCAGCCAAATAACAACGCGTCTTGGCCACCTGGAACCGCGCGTGTCAGCGTCTGATACAAGTGATGGTGCGTGTTCACCAAGCCAGGTGTGACAACGCATCCCGCAGCATTGATAACTTCGCCAGTTGTACGCAGACCATGCCCAACCTCAACGATTTGACCGTCGCGGATCAAAACGTCTGCACCGCTTAACTCGCGGCGCGCATCGTCCATGGTTAGGATCGTATCTGCATTCTGGATTAGAATTTCGGTCATGGAAATTCTCTCAAAATTGCCGACGCTTCCGCGTGGATTTCAGGATTTGCTGCTGCAAGGGCGCGTCCCCCATTATGGGCTGGGCCGCCCTGCCAATCGGTGACAATGCCACCTGCCCCGTGGATCAGTCCAATTGGGCCTTGAATATCGTATGAGTTCAACGACGCCTCAATCACCAAGTCAACATGACCTGCCGCCAACAACGCATAGGCATAACAATCCATGCCGTAACGGGTCAGCTGGGCCTTCTCTGCCACGGCTTCAAAACCTGCCCGTTCTGTCGGGGAACCCACTTCGGGGAATGTTGTAAAAACAGTCGCTTCAGATAGCCGGCGCGGCTCACGTGTTTGGATAGCGCCCTCACCATGTGGGCCAACAAAGTTAGCCCCTTGCGGCGTGCCAATAAAGCGTTCGCCAATATAGGGTTGATCAATCACGCCAATCTTCGGGCCAGCATCATCCCCAACCGCGATCAAGACGCCCCATGTCGGCGTGCCAGACACAAAACCACGTGTTCCATCAATTGGATCCAGAACCCAAGTCAGGCCACTGGTGCCTGATTTTGCGCCATACTCTTCACCAAGGATTGCATCATCAGGACGCATTTGGGCCAAAAGATCGCACATCGCTTGTTCTGCGGCTTTATCAGCGACAGTGACCGGATCAAATCCAGTCGTCAGTTTGTTTTCAGCCGATAACCCAGCAGAACGAAAGTGAGGGAGGATGACAGCGCGTGCAACATCAGCCAAAGCATTGGCGACGGATACAAGTTCATCGTGAATTTCAGATCTATATGTCATGAAAAAGAGGTGCCATTTTGGCCCCCAAATTGCAATCATTGTCATTCGAGTTTCTTAAGCAAACCCAAACATCAAGCCGCTTTGAACAGCCGCGCTTATGCGACGTCACTAAGGACACGGGCAAGGTCAAACAAACGGCGGCGCTGATTTTCCGGTATCGCATAATAGGAACGAACAAGGTCCATCGCTTCTTTGTCGTTCAACAAATCGGCCGGTGTTTTCGTTTTGCCCTCAGGGTTTTCTATCTTCGTGTCGGCCGCATCCTCCATACCTTCGAAGAAATGCGCAGCCGTCACGTTCAACGCTTCAGCAATGTCCCAAAGCCTAGAAGCACTGACACGGTTAGCACCAGTTTCATACTTCTGGATTTGTTGAAATTTGATACCAACCATTGCGGCCAATTCCTGTTGGGTCATACCAACCAGCCATCGCCTCTGGCGCAGCTTTTGACCCACGTGAATATCAACTCTATGCGGCATGCAAATTCCCCCGTAACAACCTAAAACACAAGACGTCCCAAAATCCCAAAAAATGGTGAAAAACTATACGGAATAGGCACGCAGCCCTCTCCCCAGGGTTCGACGTACAATGGCTCATCCAACATAAAAAATCAACAGTCCTCGCGAAACGCCACTATTACCTCTCAATTAAAAACAAAGCATCGTGAACGACCCCCTTAGAACCACCTGCTCCGTACAGATTTACCTTCTGTGCAGGTAAATCTGGCAAACTGCTGTTATGATCGATGCGCTCCAGATGTGGCGGCTCTGTGCCCTCAAGCATCGTATGCACCGCTAAATCGGCACTCACAGTCGCCTCGATCGTGCGATCACTTTCCGTCTCAACAACGACATCCCAGTCAATTCCGACACCATCCAATCCCTCAATAACCGTAGGACGAAACGCGCATTTAAATCCAAATGCCAGTTTCAGCGGGCGATGACGCCACGCAGACCCACTTGGGGCACCGATCCAACACAGCGGCTTGGTGCAAAGAGTTTCGCCCCCAGTGCTCACCTGTGTTTCGGTGGTTAGGATCAGATCACAGCTACCCTTGCTGAATTCCTCAAACAAAAACCGTGTGTAGGACGTACGCAACTGCACCCGTACGCGCGGAAAGGCACTGTTGAACTGCTTTAAAACCTGCGGAATAACCGGGTAAACGATATCATGCGGCACACCCAAGGTGATTTGCCCCTCGTATGCCTGATCTGTCAGAAGTGTCATGACCTCGTCATTCAGGGCGACCATGCGGCGCGCATAAACCAACAACTGCTCCCCTGAGGCTGTCAAAGCGATTGTGCGACCAGACCGATCCAACAACTCAAGTCCCAACAATTCTTCAAGCCGTTTCAGCTGCATCGAGACGGCCGACTGCGTCAAATGCAGGAAACCCGCTGCCCGCGTGACGCCACCAGCCTCAGCAACCGCAACAAACGACCGCAGCGTCGTTACATCCAAATTTCTCACACATCACCATCCTTGATGCATCGCATCAAAACCATTCACTTTTCTAATATAAAGCAATCACGCATACACATCAACAAGTCTTATGCTTTCAACTCAAACCATCGAAATCCGTTAAGGAGAAAATACCATGACCCATATTGAACAATGCAGCAGCTATGCCTCTTCTCCACGCTCGG
>JAGSGK010000143.1 GCA_023955215.1 Paracoccaceae bacterium | reverse complement strand
GGATTCTACAAATACACCCTGCTCGCTTCAACCGAGTTTAATCTGACAGTACCCGCGTAGTCGCTTACGAGCAGATGTGTCGGGGCCATGTCTTCGTCAATCTGCGCAAGACGCCCAATGGGCTCGCGAAAGATGTTGTCGGTCTCGTCGTCGTTTACGGTCGAGACTTCGCCAATCAAAACATCACCCCCGCTCCCCCAAAACCATCCAATCCCAACTGAGCCCAGGCAACTTTGCTTCATGCAAAATTTCTAACTGTTTCCAAAACGACCCATTCAAGTTGAGGCATCGTTGCGAGGCTTGATTGCCTAGTCCACATTCCCACTGTATCCCGCGGCTGGCTTTTGGATCCATGTCACTGTCATATCTACTTTCGCCGCCGCAAGCAGGTTCATGACCGGGCATCGATACTCAACATTTTTGCAAAGCTGCTGAAATCGGCTCTCCGGCTCGTCTGAATAAACGACGATATCAAGCTTGCCACTCTCAAAGTATGGGCGAATGCCAGAAACGCCCTTCGGTCCTCGGACATCAATCTGGCTCTCGGTCACGAAATCGACTCCAGTGTAGGCAAATTTCATCGCAGTCGCGACGCCGTTGATGATGACTCCGTCACATCCGACTAGTGCAACAAGCACAGTCTCTAGGGGACTTGGGGCAGAGTTTGTTCCGCCAAGCGAAGCAGGTTCATCCGTGTAGACGGGCTCAAAGTCCCTAACCTGAATTTTCGTCCGTGTGCCCGCCGCGTTGGTAGCCTTAACATGACGGACCCCAATTTTCTTGGTTGCCGGATCGATGCTTGGTTCAATGATATCGGGATCAATCATATTGGACATAGAATTTTGCTCCTAGCTGAGAGGGATAAGGGCTCCGACGGGCGCATCGCCGCGGAGAAGTTCAAACAAGACGCGGATGATTGCGAACACGACGCCTCCGTAGATCAGGCTTGTCCAAAGACGCATTTTCGCCTTGGCCAGTAGCATCCAAGCGATGAGCAGGCCCGTTGGAATGCTAAGCCCAATCGCCCAAACAACAAAGGCATAGGCCACAAGCGCTACGAGGATCCACAATTCGCGCGCGTCACGCTCGAAATCGTTATTAAACTCGCGCACGCCGCGCACCAAAAGCCAAAGTGCAAGCGGTAAGCCAGGCACAATCGTCAACGCGGGCATAAGCCTTGAAGCGGGATTGAAGGAAAACAATTCCCACAGGGCATAAAGAAACAAGACAGTGGCTATCGCCGCCAGAACCAATGCTACGCCTTTGCTTGCTTGGGGCGTGCCCGCGTCGTCTTCGTCGGTTTCGACAGGCACCTGCAGCGCAGTTTCTTGTCCGTGTGCTCGGACCCAACGATAGGCGGATAGCAAGAAGGGAATAAAAATGATCGACCCGATGATCAAAACGCCGGGACGCGTCAGCCAAGACCAACCGTGTATTTGGTTGGTCAGCCAAAAATATTGCTCCATTGGCCCTGCCAGAACGAAGCCTACAAGGGCCGGTGCCCGTGGCCAGCCGCCGTGTTTCATTAACCAACCCAATCCTCCGAGGAGGAACAGCATGAAAATGTCGCCCATCGTAGATGTCGACTGATAAGCGCCAATCACCATTATAAGGATCAGCGGTGCGGCTATGATCGCGAACGGAATGCGCGTCAGGCGCGCCAACATCGGTGTTACAGCGAAGCATAGCGCAGCCCCAACGATTGACGTGAGCGCCACAGACCAAACGATCAAAAACATCAGGTCCGGGTTCTGCGTGATCATCCGTGGGCCGGGATAATATCCAAACGAGAAAAGCGCGCCAAGGAAGATCGCCGCTGCGGGTCCGCCCGGTACACTAAAGAGCAGCGTTGGCACCAGATCAGAGATCACCGTCGCATTGTTCGCCCCTTCGGAGGCTGCGATGCCACGGATCTCTCCTTTGCCAAATTTAGTTTTATCCTTGGTCGACCTTATTGCGTGACCATACGCGACCCATGTTGATGCCGATGCCCCGACCGCCGGGACAAAGCCGCCGAAAACGCCAATGATGGATGCGCGCAAAACCAGCCATCGCGATTTCCAAAAATCGTGGAAACCGTCACCCCACTTGGTGACTTTCATGCGTTCGTGGCTGATGCTACCGCCGGCTGCCAGCATCGAAATTACTTCTGCAACGCCAAATAGACCCAATGCCACGATAGTCAGAGAGAAGCCATCCAGAAGATACACTTGGCCAAAAGTGAACCGGAAATCGGCTGCCGCTTGTGCAGGACCGACGACGCCCAAAAGAACGCCGAGACACGCTGCAGCGAGACCCTTTGCAAGGTCTTTTCCGATCATCGATGATGCGAAGAAAAGCCCCACAAGCGCGAACATGAATAGTTCGGGTGTGCCCAGCATAAGCACAATCGGGCCGGCGATTGGAATTGCGAAAAATAAGACCGCTGCGCCCACAAGCCCCCCAACCATTGAGGCCAGAAACCCAACACCAAGCGCGCGACCCGCCTCACCCTTTTTGGCCAGCGCGTGCCCTTCGATCGCTGTTGGTGCTGATGCCGGGGAGCCCGGAGCTCCAAGCAAGACGGATGTGATCGTATCCGCAGTGTAGACGACAGAAATGGCACCAAGAAGCATGGCAAGGCCCGAATAATCGTCAAGATAGTAGACGAATGGCAGCAGGATCGAAACGGCCGCGACGCCCCCCAAGCCGGGCAACATGCCAAAAACCATCCCAACAAGCATACCCGCGAATAAAGCAGCCAGTCGGATTGGGTCGAAAAGCGCGTCAAGTGCAGAAAGGGCAGGCTCAATCATGGAGGGATTCGCTTGGGCTGGGGGGGGGGGAGACCGGGCCGCGCGACTCGCGGCCCGGATCGCAGTGCTAACTAGAAGTTCACGCCGAACTTCTCGCTGAGGAGGTTGCGAAGGTATGTTCGCACCTCGTCGCTTGGAGATAATGCAGCCTTGATCGCGGCTTCCGTGTTAGGGCCAGCATTTAGGCGTGCACCATTGGTTACTTTTTGGCTTTCAGCCTGAAACTCTGGGTCCGCATTGATAGCTGCTGCGGCTGTCGCAAAGGCGTCGAGAACCTCTTTCGACGTGTCAGGGTGCATATAGCCAGTCAGTCCGTAAGCGTAAGTTACCGATGCGACACCTTGGAACGCCTCCCATTCGATGCCCGAAGGGGTTTCACCGTTCATGGCCTCGTAAACTTCGTAAACAGATGGGAGCTCGGGTGCGATAGGGTCACGACCCTTCAACACGCCATCAACCATTGAACCACCTGTCCAAAGCGGCACTGCACGCCCTTCAGCCACGGATGGCACCACCTGCGTCAGGTATACGGGGGTGAATTGATAGTCTAAGTTAAGCTCGCCTTGCTCAAAAGCCAGTCTCACCGGACCGCGCCCATTGAATCCGAGGACGGACCTTACGTCAATATCCAGGACTTCAAACGACAGTAGGCCCGGAAGGTCCGATGCCGCTGCGGCGATGCCGCCGTAGAGTAGCGGAGTGCTCGAGTTCTTGATGTCGGCTGCGCTGGTGATGCCCGTAGACGGCGATACATAGGCGACAGCGCTAAACGGATGACTAAAGGCGACGCGGTAATCCGCCAAACGGTAATCTACACCCTCCTGGCCCAGAACGAACGGGTTCGCGGTAGATGAAGTTGTAAAAAGAATGGTCGTCCCATCGGATTTCGCGTTCTGCTCGAACCAGTTAGCGCCAAGGATGGAACCACCACCCGGACGCGAGACGACATCAATGTCCGGATTGCCCGGTAGATGTTTTTCAAAATACGGCTCAAGGAACTTGGCTGACACGAAGGTCGCGCCGCCCTCACCAAAGGGTACGACGACCTCGATGGTCTTACCCGCGAATTGTCCGTCTTGTGCGGCTGCCGAAAGTGTGCTGCCCATTAACAGCACCGCCGCCATAGAAATTTTCAGTCCTTGCATGTTGTCGTTCCTCCCAGTGAAAAAATGCAGTTTTAGTTAGCCAATCGTATTTTCAAGTGTCCCCAACCCAGTGATTGAAACACTCATTTTGTCGTCTTTTTTGAGGTACTTCGGCGGGTTGAAACCAATCCCCACCCCGACAGGGGTGCCCGTTGCGATGATGTCACCCGGCAAGAGAGTCATCGTCCGTGACATCGTTTCGATCAACGTCGGTATGTCAAAAATCAAATCAGCGACTTTCACGCGTTGACGCTCTTCACCGTTGATTTTCGTCACAAGCTCCAGCTCCGTTACATCACCAACCTCGTCAGCAGTCGCGATCCAAGGACCAATTGGACAAAAGGTATTGATCCCCTTACCGATCACCCATTGGTTATGATCTTTTTGAAGAATGCGAGATGTCACATCGTTGATGACCACATAGCCAAACACATAGTCATAGGCGTCTTGCTTGCTCACTCGAAAGCAACGTTTCCCGATCACAAACCCGAGCTCGCCTTCGTAATCGACACTGTTTGTATGATCCAGTGAGCCCATGACAACATCATCCGGTCCGCAAACGCTGGTGGTAGCCTTAGTAAAAACAACCGGATGCGAAGGCACCTGCTCCTTGGCACTGGAGTCAAAACCGCTCGAATGAAATTCGGCGGCATGGGCGTAGTAGTTTTTACCCACACAGAAAATATCGCGTTTAGGCTCTGGGATTGGGGCAAGGATGCGAACGTCGGAAAGCGGGGCTCGCGCCATTTCATTGCCGACAAAGGCTTTCAATGCAGCATCGCCACCCGCAACCAAATCCAAAATAGCGTTGTTGGCGTTTTCGCCGCTCACGCATACCACGGCTTCAGTCAAATCGACGTAACCGGCGCAAGTTTTACCTTCGAACTCAAATGTTATCAGCTTCATATTCTCGACATTCATTATTTTTACCGATAAAACCACAGAACATAGAAAGGGAATACTGTCAAATAATTGATGTGATATACCCCTAAATGTTTTAAGAACTGAGAGTTACATGACTTACTACGCTTTTGACGACGCGAGCCGCCAAACTCTTGCCGATTCTGCATATGCTCAACTTCGGCGGGATATCATCGTCGGCACGCGCGCGCCGGGTGAGAGACTTCGGATCGAAAAACTCAAGAAAATCTACGAGATTGGGCCAACACCCCTTCGCGAAGCGATGCAAAAGCTCGCACAAGATGGGTTGGTTAACAGTGAAGGTAACCGCGGATTTACAGTTGCACCTTTGAATGCCAACGAGTTTCAAGATCTGAACCTTGCGCGCACCGTTATCGAAAAAGAGGCGCTTCGTTTGTCAATTGAGCAAGGCGACAACCTCTGGGAAGCGCGCGTTGTCGCGGCCGCTTATATTATGGGCAAAGAAGATGCTATGTTGTCTGAGGCCCTGGGTGACTTGCCAGACTCGTGGGAAAAGGCAAACGCAGAACTACACGCGTCGCTTGTTTCGGCATGCGGGTCGGATTGGCTCATAAAGATCAGGACCGGACTCCACGACCTTTGCGAGAGATACCGCCGTGCCTCCGTGAACCAAAAGATTGGATCACGCAATCTGCAAGCCGAGCACTCTGGCATCGTAGAGGCAGCACTGGCACGAGATGCAGATAAAGCCTGCGCATTGATCGAGGCGCATTTCGGGCTGACAGCGGCCATGCTCGTGCCAAAAGAGCCAACACACAAAGAAGCCGTTAGTCAAACCGAATGACGGCCTCGATCGTTTTGTTCCTGTTTGCCGGGTTGATTGGCGGCATTGTTAACTCCGCAGCGGGCGGAGCAAAGCTGTTTGTGTTTCCGATGCTTTTGGCCACCGGGCTTCCACCAATCGCGGCAAACGTCACACAAGCCGTGGGGCTTTGGCCCGCCCAGCTTCCGGCAGCTTGGGTTTATCGCCGCGAGCTTGCTGAGGAATTTCGAACGCTCCTTCGCCAAATGGTGCCAGCCTTGATCGGCGCCTTTATCGGCGCTGTCGCAATGGTCAACTCAAGCGAAGAGGTCTTCATTTCGATCGTCCCTCTGTTTTTGATCGTTGCCGTCGTCGCTATCATACTGGGCCCCCGCACAACCGACTTCATGCATTGGGCGTTCCCTGGAGAGAGATTGAAAACCGCCACCGCCTTTTTGCTTGCCTTAATTGGGTTCTATGGCGGTTTTTTTGGTGCAGGGATGGGCTTCATGCTTTTGGCTGTACTTTCAGCCTCAACTGGCAGCGGGGTTAGTCACGTGAACGGTGCCAAGAACATGTTTGCCGCAGCTATTCAGTCAGTAGCCGTCATACCCCTGATGTTCTCCGGCATGGTGGATTGGATGGCGGCAATATGCGTTCTGATCGGCGGCATAACGGGTGGCTACATTGGCGCGAGCATCACTCGACGGCTGCCTGAAACCTATGTGCGGCTCGGTGTTGCTGTGTTGGGTTTGGTTCTGACATTATCTTTTCTTCTGACGTAAACTGGAGCGTGATACGATGAAAATTGGGACATATCTAAACGGAGTTGAGAAGCGACTATTTGTGCAAGATGGTGACACCGCGATCGACCTGCTTCAGGCGGAAGATCGCGCGGATTTTGTCGATATGATTTCTTTTATTCGTGGTGGGGATGCATCCAAAAGCGCGGCAGAGAAGATCCTAGCCGCGCGGCCCCCCAATGCTTGCAAGCCAATCGAAGAGATCAAGTTGGCAGAGCCCCTTCCACCAAGCACGGTGCTTTGTGCGGGCAGCAACTATCACGCGCACAACGCCGAAAAAGCGTCTTCTCCGCTCAGTGGCCGTGAGCCGGAGTTTTTCTTGAAGACCTCTGATTGCGTCATCGGACCCCACGCTCCAATTCTCTACGACGAACGATTATCACAAAAACTCGATTGCGAGACCGAGCTAGCAATTGTGATCGGCCGTCCGGGCCGTTTTATCGCGGTTGAAGACGCGCTGGATCATGTTTTTGGCTATACGATTTCAAACGATGTCACGGCTCGGGACCGCCAGGTGCGCATGACAGACGATGGCATCGTTTTCTACGAACTTGGTCGCGGCAAGGCCTTTGACGCGGCGTTGCCATTGGGTCCGGTTATTGCAACGACAGCTGAAATAGCAGACCCACAAAAGCTGAGTCTATTCACTGAAATCAACGGCGAACCACGCCAGTCCGCGTCAACTTCCGATATGATCTGGACCTGTGCGGAGCTTATTCATTTCTTCTCGATAAATTTCACGCTGCGCCCTGGTATGGTCATTCTGACGGGAACGCCGGCCGGCACGGCCTGGTCGGTAGACGCCGAACTCGGCGGCAAATGGCAGCCCACCGAAGGGCTGGTTCCTGCGAGTAGGTACTGTTTGCCGGGCGATACGGTTACCAGCGCGATCAAAGGCATCGGGGTCCTGGAAAATCCCGTCATCCAATACCAAGACAACCTCAATTCTCCATAGCAGCTTTGTTTAAGCCTGTTAACCATAAGCTACGGCAATTCCTGAAGGGACGCTATGATAACCTGGTCGATAGCTTCTCACAGGCGCTTGCTCAAAAAAAGGGTACTGTCAGACGAATGAGAACTCGCATCGGATTGCTCGCGCAGCCTGAACCTATGCACCCAATAATTGACGCTACTCAGCGAGCGCAGTGGCACGGTTTGTTTTGAAATTTTGGCGTGAATAGAGATGGCGTTCCTGATTGAAATGGTTGTGGACTGAAGAGTGGACTGCAGCGAACTTCTGCAG
>JAGSGK010000007.1 GCA_023955215.1 Paracoccaceae bacterium | reverse complement strand
TGCTATCCTGAAAAGAACGGGGATACACCTGATAGATTACGGCGCTTCGCCACCATTCTTGCATTAGTTTGCTCCTAACTTCGTTTTTCCTGTCCTAGTTTTTAATACTAAAGGCGTAAACGGAACAAAATTACAGGCGCGGAAAAGACGGCATCATTGTCACAGACAGAGGTGGTCCTAGTTTTTCGACCAGTTTGCAGCCTTGTTAAGGTAGATCAAGGTTTCGTGTCAGGCTGCTAATCTCATTGGTTCTATTTTGTTGTCATAGGCCTCGTCAGGGGTCAAGATGCCGTGGGTCGAATGCGGCCGTTCAACATTGTAGTAAGCTATCCATTTATCGATACCCGCCTTGGTCTCTGAGCCTTTCTCAAAGGCGTGCAGATAGATGCATTCGTACTTGAGGGATCGCCAGAGCCGCTCAATCATGCGGTTGTCGATCCAACGGCCCTTACCGTCCATGCTGATCTTGACCTTCGCATCGCTCAGCACATCGATCCAATCACCACTGGTGAACTGGCTGCCCTGATCCGTGTTGAAGATCTCCGGCGTACCGTGTTTGGCTAGGGCGTCCTTCAGCGCATCGACGCAGAACGCGGCGTCCATGCTGTTGGAAAGCCGCCACGCCAGAACCTTACGACTGTACCAATCCATAATCGCCACGAGGTAAAGGAACCCACGCCGCATCGGTATATAGGTGATATCAGCACACCAAACTTGGTTGGATCGGTCGATCACCACATTCCTCAGCAGATAGGGCCAGATCTTGTGCTGTGGGTGCTTCTTGCTGGTATTGGGTTCCTGATAAATTGGAACCAACCTCATAAGCCGCATCAGACGGCGCACGCGATGGTGGCCACATTTGTGGCCATTTCGCTTCATGTACCGCGCCATTTGCCGCGAGCCATACCACGGCGTTTCCAGGAACTGCTTGTTGATGATCCCCATGAACCGCAGGTTCTGCGCACTCTCGCCCTTCGGCTGGTAGTACAGGTTCGACCGTGCCAGCGTCAGCAGCGCACATTGACGCCGGACACTCAGCTTGTGGTCCTTGCTCACCATTTTTTGCCTCGCGTCCCCAGAAGTTGACGCGAGGCATCGGCCAAAAAATCCCGTTCCACAACAAGCTGCCCAATCTTCGAATGCAACTTCCCAATCTCTGCCGTATTCATCTCGGGCACGCCATCGCCGCCTCGCCGTTTGAATGCTGATGTCATGTTGTCCAGGGCTGCACGCTTCCACGTGCTGATCTGGCCCGAATGTACGCCGTACTTCTTGGACAGTTCAGCCAGCGTCAGCTCTTCGCGGATCGCAGCAAGCGCAACACGCGCCATAAACTCAGGTAAATGGTTCTTTCGCTTCGTCATGTCAGATCGTCTTTCTAATCAGTCGATCTACCTCAACAAATGGTCCGAAATCCCGCGACCACCTCTGACTGTATTCTAGAAAAAAGCTTTGGAGGCAACACCACCATCTTTAACATTGTTTATATAATCCGCTTGTTAATGTCTTCTGCTTGAAAATTGTCCCATAAGATAACTGCGTTTGCTAACGAGCAATAGTTGATTGGCTCGACTGAGCATCAAATTTCAACTTCCCGAAAATAAACCTTCGTTGTGAGACACAGAATGAATAGAGCACGAAGTCGCGATGGGGACCGTGCGTAGAATTCGTGAGTTAGCTCTCCTAGTTAACGTTTGCGTTCGCGAAATTTCCTTTGAACCCGCGCAAGCAGCGAAGGTCCGCAATCCGCCACTTTTGATCGATGGACAAAAGACGAAGCAGCCTCCAATTTGGTGGAGATCAAATCCAACACTCGACGTCAGGAAATACGTGCCAGCCCCCCTCCCATTAAGACCAGTACCAATGCTGCGCGAGACGGTACCATCGTTTCTTTCCCGCATCGCCACGATGAATGGTGGGGACTGCACGGGTTTTGCCTCGGATATGGGGTTTTCGATCAAAAGAGCAATTCATCTTGATGATTCCGCTTTAAGGCAGCTCGCAAATTGCGGCGATTTGAGCCCGGATCAACTGGAGGACCTCATTTCTTGGACAGGACAACAGATTGGAGATGTCCGGACTACTTTTCGCGACGAAGTTTTTGTAACACGTGCGATCGTGAACCCCGTGGTCCGAGGGTGCCCCATCTGCCTTCGTGAGGATGCTCAGAACGATACTGGCAAACCTTTGCAGCATATGGTGATGCGAGGGCACTGGCAGTTACGAGAAGTAAGCGTCTGCCTTGTCCACAGCCATCTTCTGGTTCCTTTGTGGGAGAAACCCAACCGAATAGCTCGGTATGATTATTCAGAACGGTTCCCTGAGGTCCTTCCAAAACTCATGAACGGCGACTTTGACCAACCAGCGGTCATGCCATCACCGTATGATCATTGGATCGATGAACGCTTGGCGACAGGCCAAGATAAGACTTGGCTTGCCCAACACTCATTGTACGCAGCGACAACATTATGTCGGTTGCTGGGTACGGAATTGCTTCGATTAGATCCGCCCACTTTGCTGGACGCCATTGCGCAACGACGATCGGCACAGGCCATAGGCTTCGACGTTGCCCGACAAGGCGAAGTCGCAATACGCGATGCATTGGATGCGCTGGCCGCCTTTGCAAATGGTGCTCACGATGGACCCAAGAAGGCTTTCGGCGGATTGTATTCCAGTTTGCGCAAAGACTATTTGGGCGAAGAAGCCTTTGCACCTTTTTGAGGTTTACTCAGGGATTGTATCCTTGATGTCTGGCCCGTCGCGGCCGGCGAGGATCTCCTCGGCGTAACCCAATCCGTGCGAACGTTGCATTCCATCAGTTCTGCTGCGACGGAAACGGGGATTGGCGCGTTTCTTCTCAACCAATTCCTCGTCGCGGCCGGCGCATTTGATGAAGACGATGTGAGGCCCGTTGCCCGTAAAACATTCGATGCGGCCAAGTATGCAGGCTTGCTTTCAGAAATCCCCACGCTCGTTGGCCCAATTGAAATGGAACAGGCTATAGGAGCAACCCGCTCCCAGTTCGCATCTCTGGCGGCAGATGGTGTTTTGGTTCCACGCATCGACGTTCCAACGATCAAGTCGCCATGGCGTGTTTCCGATGGATTGGCGTTGGTCGCGGAGCTAAAGAAAATGGCTGTGCCAGTCGATCCGACCGACAAGAAATGGGAAAGCATTCAACGCGCTAAGAGCCGTTCGTCGATCAATGTCGGCATCATTATTGCAGCGATCCGCGGCAGAAAAATTCAGCTCGGCCTGCGTACAGATACAACTGGATATGGCGGCCTTTGTGTTTTGAAAGTTGATGTCGATGGAATGGCCCTCAAAACCCGCTCAGTTCCCAGTCATTCACATATGACTGCAGCCGCATTTGATCGAAGTATCGGGAAACGTGGTGAGGGTTGGTTCGAAAAATTTTCTGCCGCAGGACACACACCCGCAACCAATATGCCTCATCCCAAATGGGGAGGCTTGCGAACCTATGTCTCTCAAGCCGATCAAGAAGCATTCCACGCGCGTTTCGTGACACCATCAACGCTGTCCAAAGAAATTGAAGAAGATCGCCGTGGAATTCTCTCTAAGCTCAAAGCCGCTGGGATTGCACCATTCGCGCCAAACGGCGAGGATTATGGTCGGCTCTATTTGCGAAACGAAATCAAAGGCATCTTTTAAAACAAACGGATGCAGTAGCCGTTTGGAAAATCGTCAACCATGAATGAGCGGATCTGAGACGCAAGAAATGAAAGCCCTTATTTATAAGGCTTGAGCAACCTATTGCTTTTTTTGCGCATGCTTATGCTTTTTCTGACAATGACACAAAAATAGGTTAGTGGCGGTCCCTGAAGGACTCGAACCCTCAACCTGCCCATTAGAAGTGGGCTGCTCTATCCAGTTGAGCTAAGGGACCGCTGATGCCGTTTTGTGTTATCTGCCGCGTCTTGGCAAGAGTGTTCAGCGGCGAAACTATAGGGTGCGGGTCATAAATACGCTGAGAGGGTCTTTGACATAGTCGGCAAAGGGTGGGCATTCGTTAAATCCATGCGCTTGATACATCTGCCGTGCAGGTTCAAATGGCGAGTCGCTGCCAGTTTCAAGACTTACTTTCGTGAACCCCATAGTCTGGGCATGTTTTAGCAGCGCCCGAAGCACATGTTTTCCAGCGCCCTGCCCCCGCGCCTCTTGCAAGGTATGCATAGATTTTAATTCACCGTGGTCAGGTCCAATCGCCTTCAATCCACCCACGGCCAACAGCTGTCCGTCGCGGCGTGCCCCCACTATCACAACATCGGCTTCAAGCACGGCATCAGGATCCATCACATGACAGCTTTCGGCGGGCGACGTTGCCCGCATCAGTTCGAAATGACGCTGTAGCACAGCCCGAACGTCATCAGATGTTGAGGATTCAATTTGCGTCTGCAGATCGGTCACGGATCATATTCCCTTGTTGCCTGATGGTGCCATCAAACAACAAAATACACCCGAAATCTATAACCTTAATGTTGGCCCTTACTGGACCTCAGCAACGGCCAAGCGAGCCATCTCCAAGATACCCTCGCGAGTGTCAGCCACGGCAATAAAGCGGGCGTTGTGACAGAATTTCGCCCCCTTAACACCACAAGCCGCCTCAAGCGCGCCATCCGTCAAACCCGCCCATGCTGCAGGCAGATCAGCGCGGTTTTCAAACGTCTCATTTGACAGCTTGATCCCACCAATCGTCCAGTCGTCACCACGTGGTGTCACGACAAACAGGATGTGATCCGCACCCGCCTGATCAAGGGCCGAACGGTATGGCATGCCCATCGGCAGTTCCAAAATTGGTGATGCGCCTGCTTTTTCAATTGCTTCAAGAACCAGGCCTTGGGCACGCGCTTTGGCCGCAAAATTGCCAATTGATGCTTCGATAAAGCTACGTGCAATTGGAAGCGCTGCCATGAATGCGTCATCATCAGCCGTTTTGGAGGTGTCATCAAAAACCGGCTTTAGGCTGCCCAAAAGTGCTGGCAGTGTCAGGATCGAGAGCGGGCCAGCGACAGAGGGTTCCATTGCACCATTGTCCAACAGATCAATTGGCAGGACAAATTTGGAATCAAATTTATCATGAATTGCCTCAATGTTTTCGGCAGGCACGTCCATAGCCGCCAGATACTCACGACCATAGTGTGCCCAGATCAAGCCGAACGAGCTGTAAGGCTGCTCATCTTCGCGCAGCGGGTTTGGACGTTGGTGGTGGTCAAAGATTTGCGCTTCAGCGTTATAATCACGGCCAACGTCGTAGATGATTTTATCCGATGATGGCGTGACCCAGTCATTGTCACGTGTGCGGATCAATTCAGCTTGCGGAAATAGCCGTGTCAAAATGACAGAAGACAACAATTCATCAGCGTGAAAGCCACCGGAATGCGTAACGAGATGTGTAATAGTCATGCGATTACTCCAACAGATCAGAAAATAAAAAGACGGCCAACAAGCCGCCCTAAATCAATTAATTTAAATTTGAGAGATTATCTCAACGATCAATCCAATGCGTTAACATTTCGTCAACTCAGCCCATGGTTTTTAGTGCGTCCACGCGCCACGGCGAGCCGTTGCAAAATTCTCTGAGTATCCATTTGGACGAATATTAACTTTACGCTTGTTCGGTTCTTGAACTTGCGCCTCGATCCCGTTCTCAGTCGCGTATTCAACAGCGTCTTCTTTGCTGTCAAAGTTCAGGCGTACTTGACTTTGGGTATCGCTGGATGATGTCCATCCCATCAAAGGGTCAACCGAACGTGCGCTTTCCTGTGTGAATTCCAAAACCCAGCCTTTTGTTTTGGCTGTTCCAGATGACATTGCAGTCTTGGCAGGTTGAAAAATGCGTGCGCGCATGGGGTTAACTCCGATTTGTGATCGCTACACGTATCCGAAATTTCGCACCTTAGGGCAAGTCACCTTTTAGGGTCATGGTTTCTACAATCTAAAACCCGACCCTGATAAGGTCAGCTGACTTAGAACATACGTGTTATCTGACTGTTAGCCGCAGATTTCAGGTGCTAGAACCCCTTCAGACCACTCAACGCTACTGACTGTTTCTGTCAGCAAGCCACTTCACCCCCTTGAAGCGGCCAAGAAACAAATCAAATGTGTCTGTGAAAGCGAGTCGATTATGCCCTATGCCCACTCAGACCAAGCCAACGCCGAAATGGGTGCTATTTCTGGCGATGTCCGCAATCGACTGAAACTTGAAGGGGGGCGCCCTTTTGTCCTTGAGACCGAATTCACGCCAGCAGGTGACCAACCCACCGCAATCAAGGAACTTGTTTCAGGGATTGCCGACGGTGATCGCGATCAAGTTTTGCTGGGGGCCACAGGTACAGGTAAAACATTCACCATCGCCAAAGTTATCGAGGCAACCCAACGCCCCGCGATTATCCTTGCCCCGAACAAAACTTTGGCTGCCCAGCTTTACGGCGAATTCAAAGGTTTCTTTCCCGACAACGCCGTCGAATACTTTGTCAGTTTCTATGATTATTATCAGCCTGAAGCCTATGTTGCTCGTTCTGACACGTTCATCGAAAAAGAAAGCCAGATCAACGAACAGATCGACCGTATGCGCCACTCTGCCACGCGAGCCTTGTTGGAACGTGATGACGTTATTATCATTGCCTCTGTGTCATGTATTTACGGCATTGGGTCGGTCGAAACCTACGGTGCAATGACGCAGGATTTGAAAGTTGGCGGCGAATATAATCAACGCCAAGTGATCGCAGATTTGGTCGCCCAACAATATAAACGCAACGACGCTGCATTTTTCCGCGGCTCATTCCGTGTACGCGGTGATGCGCTCGAAATCTTCCCTGCCCACTTGGATGATCGTGCGTGGCGCCTGTCGTTCTTCGGCGATGAACTTGAAAGCATCACAGAATTTGATCCCCTGACCGGTGAAAAAACCGACAATATGGAACAAATTCGTGTCTATGCGAACAGCCACTATGTGACGCCAAAACCTGCGATGTCCCAAGCGTTGATCAGCATCAAGAAAGAGCTGCGTCATCGTCTTGATCAACTGGTTGGTGAAAACAAACTACTAGAGGCACAACGCTTAGAACAACGCACCAACTTTGACCTTGAGATGCTAGAAGCCACCGGCGTGTGTAACGGTATCGAAAACTATTCACGCTACCTGACTGGTCGTGCACCGGGCGAACCACCCCCCACGTTGTTTGAATTCATTCCCGACAACGCCATCGTTTTCGCAGATGAATCCCACGTCTCTGTTCCCCAAATAGGCGGCATGTATAAAGGGGACTTTAAACGTAAGATGACGTTGTCAGAACACGGTTTCCGCCTGCCCTCTTGCATGGACAACCGCCCCCTCAAGTTCGAGGAATGGGATGCAATGCGTCCACAATCTGTGTTCGTATCTGCAACCCCTGCGAAGTGGGAAATCGAACAAACGGGCGGCGTGTTTGTTGAGCAGGTCATTCGCCCAACTGGTCTTCTGGATCCACCTGTTGAAATCCGTCCTGTCGAAATGCAGGTCGATGATTTGCTGGATGAAGTCCGCATCGTAACGGCCCAAGGGATGCGCACATTGTGCACCACTTTGACCAAACGCATGGCAGAAGACCTGACAGAATACATGCATGAACAAGGCATTCGCGTGCGCTATATGCACAGTGAAATCGACACAATTGAACGTATCGAAATCCTGCGTGATCTGCGCCTTGGGGCCTTTGATGTTCTTATCGGAATCAACTTGCTGCGCGAAGGTTTAGACATTCCTGAATGTGGACTGGTTGCCATCCTTGATGCGGACAAAGAGGGATTTTTGCGCTCAGAAACTTCGCTTGTTCAAACCATCGGCCGTGCTGCACGTAACGCCGAAGGTCGCGTAATCATGTACGCGGATCGGATCACGGGATCGATGGAACGCGCGTTGGGTGAAACCAACCGTCGTCGTGTTAAACAAGAGGCCTATAACGTCAAACACGGCATCACCCCCTACACCGTCAAAAAGAACGTCGAAGACATTTTGGCCGGCCTCTACAAAGGGGACACCGATCAGTCCCGTATCACTGCAAAAATCGACAACCCGCTTGCCGGCGGAAACCTTCAGACCGTTCTTGAAGGGCTGCGCACGGATATGCGCAAAGCTGCGGAGAACCTCGAGTTTGAAGAAGCGGCAAAGCTGCGTGATGAAGTCAAACGGCTTGAGGCTGTTGAGCTGACCGTGTCGGCTGATCCAATGGCGCGACAGTACGATGTTGAAAAAGCAGTTGATGATGCCAAGAAATCATCAGGCCGTTCCACAATGGGACGCGGCGGTATGCGCGGCGGGGTCAAGCGCCGCGGGCGCTAATCATTGAGGTGTAGGCCCGCAAACCAATTGCGGGCCTACACCATCCCCCTCAGTCCATACGGATCGCGACTTGAACAGCACCGCGGACCGGTTGCTGCCAAGTCAATTGTATCTGGTCAAAGTTGGACCCTTTGCGAGTATCAGCAGCAGGGGACAAGAAGACCACACTGTTTGAACTGTTCCGGATACGGCCAAGAACAACGACGCTATCCACCGCCAACGTTTGACCATTGAACGGCAGTTTTTCATTCGTATCCACAGTCCATGTTGTGGCTACGGATCCCTCAGTGTGTTTCATCCGCAGAGGGTTCGGCACACGATTTACAACCCCATGAAACGAATTGGCGGTAAAGTTCACATCGCGCATTCGGAGATAATCCAAGTCCGCAAAACTGGTGTCCACCCGCTCTGCACGGTCAATCGTCGCGCCCAATGATTTGAAGCGATTTCCAGTGATGTTCACACCACTTAGAAAATGTCCTGCACCGTGAGGTTTAACCACGATGTAACTGAACCAAGGGGCGACATCTCCTGACAAAAATACATTGTCTGTGATGCTCAGCGCACTGAATGAGAATTCAGAACTAAACTCTGGTGCAGGGTCATATTCATTGGTCCATTCGATGAAACAATTATCGATATAGTTGCTGGTGATGATCGAACTGGCATGCGATTTCGCAATCACCAAACCCGCAGTGCGGATACCACTGGCCACCGAGTCTCCTTGGAAAAAATGGTTCCCAATAAACAAGGTATTACCACCGCCTAGCACCGCGAAGTGGCGGAACCTTGTCGTACGGTTGTTGCGAATTTTCACATCATTCGAGTGAGCGTTGATCGCAATCGTTGTTCGGTCCGCCACATTAGAAGCATCTTCGGCCGACAAGAACTGACAGCGGTCAATCAACATCCCCTGACATCCCGAGCCATGAGATGTGATCCCCCGATTTCCGGGCCGCGAAATAAAGCACTCATTGATATCAAAAACGATACCAGATGGCGCCAACAAGATGCCACTGGCCACGTTGTTACATTGGAACTCGATCTCAGAAACCGTGAATTTGCTCAGGCTGGTGTACCCACTGAAATCCAACAAATACCTGAACCTGCGAAAGGTGAAATTCTGCGTGCCTTCTGCATCATATAGCGCAGCACTCAGAGTGATTTCTTGTGACGCTACATTCTTGGATCGCACATAAACTTCACGGCCCACACCAACACCCTCAACCAGTGAACCGACCTGAATGTTCGCAATGTTAGAAACACTAGTGAGCTTTTTGTTGTTTGAAGCACTATAGCTGGCTTGCGAGGTTGCAACCTGTGTTGCCCAGTCACCTGAAGGGGAGGCTTCGATCTGGCCATTGCGAATAACACGGCGCGTTGCATAGGATGTGCGCTCAGGTGTTGCCGCCTGCATATCGATGGGCTCCGTGATCCAAACACGGCGACCACCCAAATCCAATGAACCGTGATCTACGTTATTCAACAGCGCTTGGAACGCCTTCTTGAACGCCAGCTCTTCATCCTTGAACGCATCAATGTAGGCAGGCAAATCAAACTGCTGGCGCATCAAAAACAGCTTGTTCGTTGGCATTGTCACTTTGCCTTCAAACTGAATTTTGGCATCCAGCGTGACATCATTGTTCAAATGATAGGTGCCCGTCGGGACCAAAATCGTGCGCCCATTGGCGGCCGTATTTGCAGCATCAAATGCTGCACTGTCATCGGTAACACCGTCTCCCAATGCACCATAATCGCGCACATCCACAAGCGAGATAAGATCACGCATGAAAACGGAAGTGACATCTTCAATTTTGATGTCGTCGATCCGCACAACGCCGCCATTTGGCCCCGTCAAATCCAAACCAAAATGACCAAACAAGGCATTGCCTCCCCACACCATGTCAACGCCATTGCGCTGCCCCGCACCGATGATCGCACTGACCTCAATCACGTCACCGTAACTTGTTAGGGTCGTCGTGGGGCCAGAGGTGGAAACACCACTCACCGCTACACCACCAGCTTGCCCCGCATAGGCAGCGATGCGCACGTTTGGCAAACTGCCACTCAATGCTTTGATCTGTGCTGTCACCCGCAAATAGCAACCGGGCAGCAACGGGGTTTCACCCATATAGCGTAACTTGGTCGTTGTGGATGTTTTCTGAATTTCGATGCATCCCGCGAAATCCTGATCCGCAGGAACAAACGCCGCGTTGCTTGCATTGGCATAAGTATCCGACCCCGGTGTGCCATCGCCACTTGACCAAACATCCAACCCATTCGCAAACGCAGGTGGCATCAACAGCACGCCATCAGTAATTGCCTTGTTCATCCGAAACACCCTTTCCCACGGGGCCACACTTTGGAAACTCCAAAGGAATGGACACCGATCAAATCCAAAAGCATCGCCACCCACATGGTCACGTGCCAACAGAAAGGAATATATCAATAAGCCGTTAATAGGGTCTCATAGCACCGTACGGTGGGGTGGATTAGGCACCAACACCAGGACTTGGAAACAACTGAACACCGTTGATTTTCCACCCCATATCAGTCTCTAACATGCGATACCCAAGGACGTGGACAACACCCTTTTGATCCTTGATCAGTACCTTCTTCCAAAGGCTGCCATTCACGTCAGCCAACTCCAAATACCGCACCTCGGAAGGTCTCCAAACCATTGGATAACCACGTGTCACCATGCTGCGAAAATTGTCGGGGCTGCCAAACAACCGCTGTAAATTCGGGCTGGCAAACCCAAACGCTGTCTCAAAGTCGTCGGCCTGAAATGCTTTGATCTGTCGGTCAATCGTCGACTTTATGTCAGCCCCCTGCGCCTGCGCACCACCTATTCCTAGGCCGCTCATTAGCATTACAATCATTGCGATTTTCAGGGTACGAAGCATTTCCAATCTCCAACTGTTTCTCAGAAAAGTTAGCCCGCAATCAACCCAAATCAACAAGATATGAAAAAGGGCGGCTTGCCGAAACAAACCGCCCTTTCAATTTCGAACCAGTCTTCGGAGGCTTAAAGCAACTCACCTGCCAAGGCGCGATCAATCAACGCAACAGTTTCATCAACACCGTAGAGCGCGATGAACCCACCAAAACGTGGCCCCTGCGAGGCACCCAGCAGCACTTCATATAGGGCCGTGAACCAGCCACGCATCGGGTCGAAACGTTCACGACCACAAGCAAAGACTTCGGACTGCAACGCATCACCGTCCAACTCACCGTCCCAAGATTTCAGACGATCACGCAGATCTTCCAACGCTTCGCGCTCAATGTCTGTCGGGGCGCGGAACACTTTGGCTGGTTTTACAAAGTCATTGTAATACCGCACTGCAAAACCAGCAGCCTGATCCATGTCAGGGTTCGTTTCAGCCGAAGTATCGGGTGCATAACGCTGGATGAACCCCCACAACTGATCCTTTTCCTCAGCGCCCGAAACAGATGCCAAGTTCAATAGCATGGAATACGGAACCACCATTTTAGACTCAGGAACGTCACCACCGTGAATGTGCCAAACAGGGTTGTTCAACTGGCCTTTGATGTCTTGACCAGCGTAGGCACGCAACTGTTGATGATATTCGTCCATCGCTTTTGGGATCACATCGAAATGCATCCGCTTTGCCGTCTTCGGCTTTTGGTACATGAAGTATGAAAGGGATTCAGAGGACGCATAAGTCAGCCATTTATCAATGCTCACGCCATTGCCGCTAGTCTTTGAAATCTTCTGACCGTTTTCATCCAAGAACAACTCGTATGAAAAGTGCTCTGGCGCTTTGTGACCCAAGATACGGCAGATGCCATCGTAAATCGGCGTGTTGGTTGAGTGGTCTTTGCCATACATCTCAAAATCAACACCCAAAGCAGCCCAACGTGCGCCAAAGTCTGGCTTCCACTGCAACTTAACATTGCCGCCAGTAACAGGCAGCGTCCACTCAACACCATCTTCATCATCGAATGTGATCGTGCCGTCAGCCTTGTTGACCGACTTCATCGGCACATACAAAACGCGACCGGTTTCTGGGTGGATCGGTAAGAAAATAGAATAGGTCTGACGACGCTCTTCGCGCAATGATTTCAACATCACCGCCATGACTTCATCGTATTTTTCAACTGCGCGCAAAAGCACTTCATCAAATTTACCTGAACCATAAAACTCAGTGGCAGAGATGAAATCGTATTCAAACCCAAAGGTGTCCAAGAAGCGGCGCAGCATTGCATTGTTGTGATCGCCAAAGCTGTCATGCGTTCCGAAGGGATCAGGCACGCGCGTCAATGGACGCTGAAGGTGCTCGGTCAGGCTGTCTGCGTTTGGAACGTTGCTTGGAACCTTGCGCATACCGTCCAGATCGTCGGAAAAACAAACCATCTTGGTTGGGATATCGCTGATCTCTTCGAATGCACGACGGATCATTGTTGTACGGGCGACTTCGCCAAAGGTACCGATGTGGGGCAAACCTGATGGGCCATAACCAGTTTCAAAAAGCACATAGCCTTTCTCAGGTGGCGACTTGGCAAAACGTTTGAGCAGACGGCGGGCTTCTTCAAAGGGCCACGCTTTGCTGGCCAGTGCGGCCTCTCTTGTCTCAGTCATCTTTATATCCAATCCGGCATAAACCCGCGCCCGATGCGCGCTGTTTCGCCGCTACCTATTGATCAACGCCCCAAGGGTCAATAAATTGGTAATATAAACGGATGCGACATTTCCAACAGTCAAAGGGCTTTACCCAGTGCAAGATTTCCCAAATTCAATGACCCCACAGGATGCGCTCGTCGCAGTTATGATCGCGGTTTCAGCCTCAAACGAAGATATTCGCACCGCAGAACTGATCAAAATTCAGTCCGCAGTGAACATGCTGCCTGTCTTTGCAGAGTTCGACGTCGATCACTTGAAATCAATCAGCCAAGTGGTGTTTGACCTGTTTGAACAAGAGGACGGCCTTGATGCCCTATTCGGACTGGTGCGCGAAGCCCTGCCAGAACGCCTATTTGAAACGGCTTATGCGCTGGCCTGTGACGTCGCCGCAGCTGATGGAACCTTGGACGAGGCAGAATTGCGCCTGCTCGAGGAAATCCGGTACGAGTTGAACATCGACCGCCTACACGCCGCCGCGATCGAGCGTGGCGCACGGGCAC
This sequence comes from Paracoccaceae bacterium, assembly GCA_023955215.1. Lineage (GTDB taxonomy): Bacteria > Pseudomonadota > Alphaproteobacteria > Rhodobacterales > Rhodobacteraceae > Ascidiaceihabitans. Next base: position 10,837 of record JAGSGK010000007.1, on the reverse strand, counting down.
GACACACCGTTTAAATCGAGGCCATAGCAGATTGTACACAAAAGACGCCCAATCTGACCCCCAGCTATCTAATTGTTTACACATTTTTTGACGTACTGTAGTCTGTCAAAAAAATGGATGCGGAAATTCCAAAACAAAAAGAAGCAGTTATGACCACGACGCAAAAATTGACAAAAGCGGAACAACAAAATGTTGTAGCAACATTGCAAGGGGTTGAGGTTCTTGAGGGACCTCATCTGCTCCCAGTCATTTTGCGTTCAATCAAAACTGGTGACTATGAAAAACCTGAGATTGAGTTTGGTTTAGCCAACATTAAACCCGGTGACAGGATCATGGAAATGGGGACGGGTGCCGGCATTGTTGGCTCTGTTTTGCTAAAGCAAGTCGACAACGTGACCCTGCAATCTTATGAAGCCAACCCAGATTTAATCCCGCACATTCGCAACCTTTACGAACATAACGGCCTCAACGACTGCGCGACAGTGTCCAACAATATTGTCGTGACAGGTAATAACCAGCCTGACGCCATCAGCTTTGATATTCACGACAACTTCCTTGGCTCCCAACGCTCTGAGACCAACACGAAAGACAAAGCACGCACCGTTTCAGTCGAAACAAAACACTATGACGCGATATCCCGCGAATATCCTCACAATGTCCTAATCATGGACATTGAGGGAAATGAGCTCGAATTTCTGGAAGGTGCGGACCTTTCATCCGTCGAATTGATTGTACTCGAACTTCATCCGAAAATTTATGGATGGAAAGGACACCAACGGATCGTCACCAGCCTGTCCAAAAAGGGATTTGCGTTGGATGAAACCACATCGCACGGACAGGTCGCCTCTTTCAAAAAGAAAAATCGTCTCAAACTAAGACCAGACTATTCACGTATCGGAACCGGCAAAGCCCCACAGCTTGTCTATAATATCGACCCCAGCGTGCCACTGGCAGACGAAATCATCACCGTTGACCAAGCCGTGCTTGCCAAAACCCCGCGCAGCGAAGGTTACCGGTTTGCCGCCGCCGTGTTCGATAAGGACAAAAACCCTGTACCAGAAGCCGTGTGCTGGCTTACCCATCGCCAATCCGCAACCTCCCCACGCCCGCACCCACGCCGCAACCGCATCAAAGACTTGCCTGGCACCTGGATGTTTGGTGGTCGGTTCAATCCATCCTTTGGACATTTCTTAACGGAATCCATCTCGCGGATTTGGGCGCTTGACCACATCGATCAACCCATCGAAGGGGTGCTGTTTTTCCCGACCTACAACGACTACAAAGAAGACGCTGACAAGCTGTTTGCACAATTGTCAGAAATCCTCGACACCCCAATCAATTACAAAATTGTGGATCAGTTTTACCGTGTCGATAAGCTGATCATCCCACCACAAGGGAATGGCACGGGGCGCCTGATGGCCTCCTCCCCCGAAATGCGCAGCTATGTAGCCACGCACCTAAGAACCGATTTTAACAAGAAAAAAGCCAAGAAATTATATATCTCACGCTCAGGATCTTTTGGAAAACTAGGCCGCAGCTTTCTTGGGGAACGCATTCTTGAAGGTTTACTGGAGGATGAAGGCTACACAATCTTCCACCCCCAAGATCACAGCTGGGAAGATCAGTTGGCACACTACCAATCGGCGACCCATATCCTTGGTCCCGATGGCAGTCCGTTCCATTTGGTCAACATGACCGGAAACGCAAAGTTAAATGTCGGCGTCATCCAACGCCGCCCCGGTCACGATGCAAACCAAATGGTAAATCAGGGCGCACATTACGAACTCGCAAACGTTCATTGCCTGAACCATCTTGGGCGCCTTTGGTCTAGCGCCGGGGACCGCCGAGCGGCTTGGAAACTGCTTAGTGAAATCCAGTTCGGACCACTTTGCAACGAACTGAAGGCCTTGGGGTTCATCAAGAAGAAAACCAAATGGCAAAACCTTACAGACGCTGAATTGACCGCTACCCTGCAAGAGCACGCAGATGTGGCACAGGCAGACCAACGCCCTGTCACGTCCGTCAGTGACACCTTGTCCCAGTATCCACGCCTTGTGGATGCGGCCAAGCCGCAAGCATTCATGGCATAAACCTATGTGAGGCGACGAAAACACCAGCGAGCCACACAAGACAGTTTACAAGACCACTCCAAGTTTCCTATACGAAAATCACATAATGCGACTCGCATGGGAGAGCTCAGCTAAGTGCTGACGCCGAAGGAGCAACGCCCCGGAAACTCTCAGGCACATGAACCGTGCAAGTTGCCGCAAAATGCGGACATTGTGTATCTGGAGAGTGGTCTGTTTTAACGCAGCAGGCCCACCGAAGGAGAAAGCTGCCAAGGTTTGGTGGTCAAGCTCTCAGGTCACGCGACAGATGGGGACACGACTCGGCAATTCTGCCGATCCTTTGTGTCCGCCCACCATTGCGTTTGACGAAAGAGCACAGAATATGTCCCATATCGCAGTCATCGGGGCCGGTATCACCGGTATCACCACAGCCTATTCCCTCGCTTCACGCGGATACAAAGTCAGCGTGTTTGATCGCAATCGCTACGCTGCGATGGAAACCTCTTTTGCCAATGGCGGCCAACTTAGTGCATCGAATGCCGAAGTTTGGACCCGTTGGGGCACAATCTTTAAGGGCCTCAAGTGGATGCTCAATTCTGACGCGCCCTTGTTGGTCAACCCAAAGCCAAGCTGGCACAAACTGTCATGGATGGCCGAGTTCATGGGCAACATCCCAAACTACGAAGCTCACACAATCGCCACCGCCAAAATGGCAATTGAGGCGCGTCAGCATCTGTTACGCTTTGCGGGCGAAGTTGGGTTTGAGTTCGACATGGAGAAACGTGGTATCCTCCACGTTTACAAATCCCAAGGCGAATTTGATCACGCCCACCGCGTCAACGAAATGCTGACCAAGGCCGGTTTGGACCGTCGTGAAGTATCCGCTGCTGAAGTTCAAACAATCGAACCGGCCCTGAAAACAGATACCCTTGGCGGCTATTATACTGAGAGTGATTTCACCGGTGACATTCACCTTTACGCCCGCGCCCTGTCAAAGGGCTGCGAAGCGATGGGCGTTGAGTTCCACTATAAGGCCAATGTGTCCGAGTACGATCACACAGGCAATGGCGTAAAGCTAAGCTGGGACACCGATGATGGGGCCCAAGACGAACATTTTGACGGGATCGTCATCTGTGCAGGCGTTGGATCAAAAGCCATCGCAAGCGCCCTTGGGGACCGCGTGAACATCTATCCGGTCAAAGGGTATTCAATCACCGTGAACCTGGACGACAAGGAATCCCAAGAAGCGGCACCATGGGTCAGCCTGTTGGATGATGGGGCGAAAATCGTCACCTCACGCCTTGGCAAAAACCGCTTCCGCATTGCGGGCACGGCAGAATTCAACGGCTACAATCTGGACATCCGCGATGACCGGATCAAACCTCTGTGCAAGTGGTGTGAGACGTTCTTTCCAGAGGTATCAACTGAGCACTGCGTTCCGTGGGCAGGCTTGCGTCCGATGTTGCCATCCATGATGCCAAAGATCGGCCCAGGTTCAAAACCGGGCGTGTTCTACAACACAGGTCACGGACATTTGGGTTGGACATTGTCAGCCGCAACTGCCGAAGCGACAGCAGACTTTGTTGAAGCAAGCCGCGTCAAAAACGCAGCCTAAAAATACGGCGCTTGCCCTAAATGGGCAGGCGCTAACTGCTATAAACAGCCCCCCAACGACCAATCAGTTTTTGCTGCAATTTTTTGGCGCGTGTATTGTAGGTTTTGCCCCCTTTGGGCGCCTCACGATCCGCCTTTGAAATCCGCGAACGGATCTTTTCGTCGCCTGCAAAAATCGCAAAGGCAAGGACAGTACCGTCCCGCGTTGTCATATAGCCACCAAGACCAGACACAAAATTCAGGGTTCCCGTCTTTGCATCAATCTTGATCGCTGCGTTCTCAATCACTTTGCGGTTTTCGTCACGCACGGGGATGCTTTTAAGGATCGGGCGAAGTGCGTTGCTACCATAAACTTTGACCAATGCGCCAACCATCGCATCCGCCGTCATACGGTTCGCAGCGCCAAGGCCCGAATGGTCCACCAGTCTCATACCCTGAACGCCCAAAGCAGAGCGGGTCCATGCATTCATTTCAGTGGCCGACGCCTTCAGACCACTGACCTTGCCACGGCGTTTAACCGTTGCGGCCATACCCACCATCTCAGCCGTTAGGTTGGTGGAGTGCTTTAGCATGTCGCGCAAAATTTCACGCAACGGCGCACTTTGATGTGTGACCAATGCGGTCCCTGCAGATATCCGGTTCACCACCTTCACAGGTTTCAAACGAATGCCCTGCGCACCTGCCATCGTCGCTAAAACATCAGCGGCATAAAGGGCCGGTTTTCGCACAGGCAGCCAACGTGCCCCACCACTGCCCAGCGCACCGCGAGCAACAGACCAATTATCAGCACCCCCCTTGTCAGTGTAGGTAAAGACAGGCGAACTTCGGCTCGCGATGCTCATTTTTGCCATTGCCACATCTGGACGATATTTTGCAGTTCGCGCATCCATCGTGGTTGAATATTGACCAGAATTGCGCCGCCATTCAAAGTGAACGCGGTTATAGTTTAAAGCGATTCCACTCACCGCAGGGCTGTAACCCACCTGAACCGGCTGATCTTTGTCGATGGTTTTGACGCGTGGCAGCGCGCCATCGTAGGCTAAAAACTTACCCTTAACTTCAGTGATACCAGCCGCCTTTAGCTGACCTGCCATCTTAGCTAAGCCATCGGTGGTCAGCGTGGGGTCACCGCCACCGACCAAAATCAAATCGCCCTGAACCACGCCACCAACGATACTATCGGTTGCAATTAGGCGTGTGCGAAACCGGTGGTTCGCTCCCAAAACATCCAACGCATAAAGGGCCGTGACCGCCTTTGTCACACTGGCAGGTGCGACAGATACGTTGCCGTTCATCCCCTCGACACGCGCACCTGTTTTGGCATTTGCCACAGCAAACGCCACACGCCCACTGACCTGTGAGGCACGCACAAGAGCATCGGCACTTTTGACAACAACCTTGGGCGCATCCGCACCGCGCAGCGCAGGGCGCAACGAGGACAGCGGCGCTTCAGCCAAAACCGCAGTCGTTCCAAGGTAAGAAATCGCAGTGCTAATAAATGCGCGTCGTGAAATATATTTTAACATGTTACGGAGTTAACCAATGAATTGTGACAAGCTCAAGTCACAGATCGTACACATTTGCATCCATTGAATGGCATGATAGCGATTAGCCATGAGCAAACTTAGCACCCAGTCTATCCTTATCATGTTTGTCGCCATGTCGATGATCCCCGCTGGCGACACCGCAGGCAAACTGCTTAGCTGGGGTTTGGGTGCCCATCCAATCTATGTGTCGTGGTCGCGGTTTTTCATCGGCGCATTGATGGTGCTGCCTTTCATTCCAAAAGGAACTTGGGCGCTTTTGAAAGACATTCGGGTCTGGGGTCGGGCGCTCTTGATGGCAACGGGGCTTAGCTGCATTCAAATGGCGTTATCCTTAGAACCCATCGCCGATGTTTTTGCCGCCTTCTTTATCGGCCCCTTGGTCAGTTACGTTCTGGCAACCATATTCCTGCGTGAAGCGATCACATGGCAACGCACTGCTTTGATCATCCTTGGCTTCATTGGGGTGCTGATCGTTGTACGCCCCGGTTCAGACGCAGGCGTTGGCTTGTTGTGGGCCGTGGCGGCTGGAACCTGTTATGGCGCGTTCCTTACCGCATCGCGTTGGATCGCACATCTGGGCACACCCATCGGGTTAACCTTTACCCAGCTGTTTATCAGCGCCTTGGTTTTGGCTCCCATCGGGGCAATGAACATTCCTACCCTGACTGGCGAAATGATGTGGCTTACAACGCTATCGGCCCTGTTCTCGATGCTGGGCAACCTGCTGCTGTTATATGCCTACAAAACAGCCCCCGCGACACGCCTTGCGCCGTTGGTCTATTTCCAGCTTTTGGCTGCCGTCATTCTGGGTTGGGTGTTCTTTGACACATGGCCTGCGATGGTCACATGGGTCGGGTTGTTGATCGTCATGGGTGCAGGGATTGCCTCAGCACGTCTACGCGCCTAAGCGCTCCAACCACCCGCCGCACGAATAGCGGTCGAAGACTGGTCCACCATCGGTACATTAACCAAGCACCACGCCGGTGTTCCAACACGCGACAACATATGCGAATGACGCCCTGCGATACGGTTAGCGCGATACAGACGCGCCGCAGGCGACATACGGGCGGAAATACGATCACCCGGGCGGGCCAACACACCAATCGCGACGTTCTCCATAACCCACTGCCAGTCTTGCCACAGATGGAACTGCGCCAAGTTGTCAGCGCCCATCAACCATACAAACCGAACTCCGCGATACCGCGCCTGCAAAGCTTGCAATGTCTGGGCGGTATAACGCGTCCCTAGCTGGCGTTCGATATCCGTAACCTCGACATGCGGGTGATCCATCACCAACCGCGCGCGCTCCATCCGCTGTTCAATCGGCGCAGGGCCACGATCCTTTAACGGATTTCCCGGCGACACCATCCACCACACATGGTCCAACCCAAATCGCTTTAGCGCTTCACGGGTGATATGCGCATGACCCGCGTGGGCGGGATCAAAGGAACCACCAAGCAGGCCAATGGTCTGACCGCTGCGAGCATATGGATATGAAGACTTCATGCTGCTTGTTGCCCGTTTGAGCCCCACAATGTCAATCAACCAGCACATTTGTACCGCATGCTCGAACATGGTTGAAGCAGCGCCAATCCCACGATAAGACATCCCGCAACCTAGTCCTTATATATCGGAGCATCCAAATGGCCGCTGCTTATCAATACGTCTACCACATGTCCGGCGTCTCAAAGACCTACCCGGGCGGCAAGAAATGCTTTGAAAACATTAACCTAAACTTCCTACCCGGTGTGAAAATCGGTGTGGTTGGGGCCAACGGTGCGGGTAAATCCACGCTGATGAAGATCATGGCGGGCATGGACAAAGACTTTACCGGCGAAGCGTGGCACGCTGAGGGGGCCAAAGTTGGCTACCTCCCGCAGGAGCCAAAGCTGGACGAAACCCTATCCGTTCGTGAAAACGTGATGCTGGGTGTGGCCGAAAAGAAAGCAGTCCTAGATCGCTACAACGACCTTGCGATGAACTATTCTGATGAGACTGCCGAAGAGATGGGCAAGCTTCAGGATCAGATCGACGCGGAAAACCTTTGGGATCTCGACTCCCAAATCGACGTCTCTATGGAAGCGCTGCGCTGCCCAGCAGATGACGCGAACATCGCGGACCTATCGGGTGGTGAAGCCCGCCGCGTGGCCCTGTGCCAACTGTTACTGTCCGCACCTGACATGCTGCTCCTCGATGAGCCAACCAACCACTTGGACGCTGAAACAATCGCATGGCTGCAACAGCACCTGATCGATTACAAAGGCACTATCCTGATCGTAACCCACGACCGCTACTTCCTTGACTCTATCACCAGCTGGATCTTGGAACTCGACCGCGGCAGTGGTGTGCCATGGGAAGGGAACTACTCTTCTTGGGTCGACCAAAAAGCCAAGCGCCTGTTGCAAGAAGCACGTGAAGACAAATCACGTCAAAAGACCATGCAACGCGAGCTGGAGTGGATGCGCCAAGGGGCCAAAGCCCGTCAGGCAAAATCCAAGGCACGTATCAGCGCCTATAACGAGATGGCCGACGTGTCAGAGCGCGAAAAGCTAACATACGCGCAGATCGTTATCCCGAACGGCCAACGCCTTGGGAACAAAGTGATCGAGATCGAAGGCCTGAAAAAAGCCATGGGCGACAAGCTGTTGATCGATGGCCTAACGCTTTCCATTCCTCCGGGCGGTATCGTCGGTGTGATCGGGCCAAACGGCGCGGGTAAATCCACACTGTTCAAAATGCTCACGGGCCAAGAACAGCCAGACGAGGGCACAGTCGAAATCGGCAACACGGTTGAACTGTCCTACGTGGATCAGTCGCGCGATGACCTGAACCCTGATGATAACGTTTGGGAAGCCATCTCTGGCGGTGCCGAGCTGATCGTACTGGGCGACGCCGAAGTGAACTCCCGCGCCTATTGCTCGTCGTTCAACTTTAAAGGCTCCGCGCAGCAGAAAAAAGTCGGACTACTATCAGGTGGTGAGCGCAACCGTGTTCACATGGCGCGCTTGCTCAAAGACGGCGGCAACGTGCTGCTCCTCGATGAGCCGACCAATGACTTGGACGTGGAAACACTGCGTGCGCTCGAAGACGCGCTTGTTGATTTCGCAGGCTGTGCTGTCGTTATTTCGCACGACCGTTTCTTCCTCGACCGTATCTGTACACACATGCTGGCGTTTGAAGGCGATTCACACGTTGAATGGTTTGAAGGCAACTTCGAGGATTACGAAGAAGACAAAAAGCGCCGTTTGGGTGCCGATGCTATGGAGCCTAAGCGCTTGAAGCATAAGAAGTTTACTCGGTAACCCAGCGCACAAGTCATGTAGAAGGTGACTTACTTGCTTTGAGTTCAACCACAGATTACAATAAGGGGATCTGACCGTAAGGTCGGGTCCTTTTTCTTTTGGTTCGTTCGATTTCACTCATTTTTCAAATAGCGGATATTGCTTTGAAGTTTCAAGACATCCCCATTTCCAGCCTTACAGTAAATCCACGCAATGATCGTCACGGCGAGATGGGCACCGAAGAAGATGCTATTAATTGGCTCTTTTCTGAACACGGGCCAAAAATGCTACGCCTTGCGACCGATCTAGTTGAACAAGGCGAAGTATTTGATGCTCCGCTGGTCTCCCCCAAAGGCAACAACTTTGTTGTGTATGACGGAAATAGACGTGTCACTTGTTTGAAAATTCTCTCAGGGATCATTGAGCCACCTACTTCATACGCAGAAAAATTTGATACACTGATAGAAACCAAAGCTTTCTCGAAGACCATGTTGTTAACCTGTCAGGTTGAGAAAAGTGCTTCCAAAATCGATGAAATTGTAAGTCGCCGCCATAACGGTACTGATGGGGGAAAGGGCCAATTAAGCTGGGACCCACGAGCGAAGGCAAACCATGCTGGTCGCGTCGGCGGTAACACACAATACCCAATTTCTGAAGCAATCGAAAATCATCTAAACGAGAGCGGATACCCACGAGCGAACCAGATAAAACGTTCGACACTATACCGCCTAGTAAATGCCAAAACGCGCCAAACACAACTTGGCATCAAGTTGGATGCAAAAGGAAAACTCGAAACGATCGCAGAGCCATCTCAAGTCCTCGAGGTATTGAGTCGAATTGCTGACGATATAGTGGATGGCCGTCTTACACTAAAACACGTACTCAATTCCGAAGGTGTAAATGAGTACATGAAACAACTAGGCGAAGGTGGCCTACTCTTTCCTACTTCTAAGCCATCTGGTTCTAAATCGAAAATTCCAAATCAAAATCGACAACCAAGAAAACCAGTTCGGACGAGCCTCATACCAAAGGAAACACGCCCGGATGATTGGATCGAAGGCCAAGGGAAAATCGAAATCATCTGGTTGGAACTCCAGTACAATCTGACCTTTCAAAGACATGAGGCATCTATTCCAATTGTCTTCCGGACACTTTTTGAACTTTGCGTTGACTTCGCACTTAGAAGAAGAACCCCACCAAAAAAGACCACACTCGCGGCTAAAGCTCAGCATGTAGCCCGTGAATTTAAGAAAGAGGCCTCGTTTACTCAAAAGGAGTTAGACGACTTCTTGAGAGTTACAAATAACACTAACTCGCCGCGTGAGTTGGAGGCCCTTCACCGAACAGTACACAGCTCCTCTGCAAGCATAGCAAAACCCGATTTAGTGGCGCTATGGAATTCTTACGAGAAATTTCTATTGCTCTGTTTGGGCAATAATTAGTCAAATCTTAATCCGACTCCCTCTCACCACCCCTCACTCAAACACCTGCCCCCAACCACGCCCTTTCGTCTCGGATCCCTCCGCCTGTTCCGCTGCCAAGATCGCCTTTTGTCGATCCTTCAGCATGATCGCCTCTGCCTCCAAAAGATGCCCCGCCTTCATCTCTAGATAGGTCGCCAATATCCGATTGATCCGCGCCTGATATCCCTGCCCCATCGCCTTGAACACTTTGGCCACCGGCGCATCCAGATACAGCGTCACCTTCTGCTTGGGCGCATGGCAATCCAAATCCGCCTCGATCAGATGCCACGCGTCCGGCACCTGTTCGCGTATCTCGCGCGTCGGGACGCGGTCTTCGCTGCCCAGCCACAAATGATAGATCAAACGCCGCCGCGCCAGTTTCTCGGATTTGCTTATCTGCCCCATCTCGCCACCCTTTGCTTTTGATTGCCGACCCAGCCTGCCAAAAACCCGTTAACGCGTCCAAAATGGACCGCGCGCTGCGCACCGACGTTATACCGACGCGATACATACGCTGTACCGACGTGCCATTTGGCCCTTCAAAATATGATCCGGCACAATTGTCGCAGCCCAAAGATACCCCTTGCCCGAATCTTCAACCTCTGCCATATGCGTCTTGCTTACGTTATCTATCATCGACCACTGTCTCGTTTACACGGCTTCAGTCTTTCGATCGCAGACCGACCACGCCGAGCCATCGCACTTACGCGGATGGCAGTAAATTGGAGACTACGGATATGGCTAATGGCACCGTAAAATGGTTTAACACAACTAAAGGCTTCGGCTTTATCGCACCTGAAGGCGGAGCAAAAGATGTGTTTGTACACATCTCTGCAGTTGAGCGCGCAGGCCTAACAGGCTTG
>JAGSGK010000261.1 GCA_023955215.1 Paracoccaceae bacterium | reverse complement strand
TCGCGCTTACCGCGCCACTTGTCAACCTTGCGTCACTGTTCGCGCTTGGCCCGCAGCTTTGCGAAATAGTCGACCCGCTTCTTTAACTCGCGCTCGTGGCCACGTTCGACAGGCACATAAAACTCAGGTCGGTTCATCTTGTCAGGGAAGTAGTTCTGTCCAGAAAACCCATCTTCGGCATCGTGATCGTATGCATAACCCGCACCGTATCCCTGATCTTTCATCAAAGACGTCGCGCCGTTTAAAATGTGCTTGGGTGGTGGTTCTGATCCCGTTTGTTTGGCGGCGTTGCGCGCAGCCTTATAAGCCACGTAGGTCGCGTTGGATTTAGGGGCCAGTGCCAGATAGGTCACAGCCTGAGCCAAAGCCAATTCCCCTTCTGGGCTGCCAAGACGTTCATAGGTTTCCCAACTCTGCAGACACACACCTTGGGCCTGCGGATCAGCAAGGCCGATATCTTCAACGGCCATGCGTGTGATGCGGCGCGCCAAGAAACGTGGATCTTCGCCGCCCTCAAGCATACGCGCGAACCAATAAAGCGCCGCATCCGGATCAGAGCCGCGCACAGATTTATGTAGCGCGCTGATCAAGTTGTAATGTGAGTCACCACTTTTGTCGTATTGCGCAGCGCGACGCATCAGCCGTGTGGACAATGTGGCCTTGTCAAACTTTGTGTCTGTTTCCCACGCTGCAACCTGTTCGATCAGATTCAACAACGTCCGCCCATCACCATCGGCCATCTCAAGCAGTGCTTCGCGCGCAGGCTGATCCAAAAACAGTTGGCATTCTAACTCTTGCTCTGCCCGTTGGGCCAGCAGCTCAAGATCGGCATGATCAAGGCGCTCTAACACCAACACTTGGGACCGCGACAGGACCGCTGCATTTAGTTCAAACGATGGGTTCTCCGTCGTTGCACCCACCAACAGGATTGTGCCGTCTTCCATGTGTGGAAGAAACCCGTCTTGCTGAGCTTTGTTAAAGCGATGGATTTCGTCCACAAACAACAGCGTTCCCTGCCCGTTTTGGCGACGAATCCGTGCCGCCTCGAATATCTTTTTCAGATCAGGAACACCGGTAAAGATTGCCGAGATTTGGACAAAATGCAGATCGGTTTCGTTGGCTAACAAACGCGCAATTGTTGTCTTCCCAACTCCCGGAGGACCCCAAAATATGAGGGAGGTTAATGCGCCGGCACCCAACATGACGGTGAGCGGCGCATCTGCGCCCAACACTTGAGACTGACCAATCACCTCGTCCAACGTTTTGGGGCGCAAGCGATCAGCCAAAGGTCGCGGCATGTCTATCGCGGGAGGGGCACCAAATAAATCGGCCATTACAAACGGAACCTAAGTTGAACGCGACTGCCACCGCGTATGATATCAAGACGCACACCACGGCCAGAGTTTGTTAGCCCCTCACGCACATCGTTAGGGGTTTCAATGACCTTTGAGTTCACAGCTTCAATGATGTCACCACGCCGTAGCCCAACTTGCACAGCGATTGGGCCAGTGTTCACAACAACAACGCCCGCAGCATTGGTGGACAGTACCATTTCATCGCTAACGGCTGGATTGACCAAGGCCAACTCAAGCCCAGTCAAAATTGCATCGTCACCGAGTACAGTAAAATCGCGTGGCGGATCGTCGGGTGCTGAAATCAACTCAACCGTGACATCAGACGCTTCGCCATTTCGAGTACGGGTTACCACGGCAGTATTGCCAATGCCCCCCACACTCATTCGAAACAACATCTCACCACCGGAAATTACCGGTTGGCCATCGACGGCTGTAATCACGTCACCAACTTCAAAACCTGCCGCACCAAATGGGCTGGCTGGATGAAGGTCTGTAATGATGATCCCCCCTGATCGATCAAGACCAAAGGAGGCCGCCATATCGTAGTCCAGAACCTGGCCAGACACACCTGCCCAAGCACGATGAAATCTGTCGTTGCCTGCTTTGGCCTGAGTGACAAATTCCGCAACAAGGTCTGAGGGTATGGCAAACCCAATCCCATTGGACCCACCGGATCTGGTCAAGATAGATGTATTGATGCCTATCAAACGTCCGGCCATATCGATCAACGCACCACCAGAATTCCCAGGATTGATGGGCGCATCTGTCTGGATGAAATAGCCTGTGCCATTGCCACCAGAACCACCTGAACGCGCTAAGCCAGAGATGATACCGCTGCTTACAGTCTGGCCCACACCAAAGGGATTTCCGATTGCGAGGGTTAACTCACCGACTTGTACATCGTCGCTGGTGCGCAGTGCGAGACTGGGCAAGTCGCTCGCATTTTCAAGCTGCAGGATTGCAAGATCGCTTGCCTCGTCTCCCAACAAAACACGGGCGGAATATTCACGCCGATCATTAAGGACAACGCGGATGTCAGTTGCCATACCAACCACATGATAGTTGGACACGACAATCCCATCAGGCGATAGGATCACGCCAGATCCCAATGAATTTTGCGCCCTTGGTTCAGGTGCGGCACCCTCAAAGAACCGCTGAAAAAATGGGTCGTCCAGAAAACTATTGCCGCGCGCCTCGGTCACGCGTGTCGCATAGATATTCACCACGGCCGGTGCAGCCTGCTTCACCAGCGGCACAAAGCTAAGTTGGATTTCCATTTGTGACTGGGGAACTTTTTGCTCTGCCCACACAGGTGCGGAAAAACCAAGGGTGACGATCAATGCAATAAAGTATTTCATGCTAAATTATATGCGCAGGCCCAGCGGGTCATGCAACCCCTGCCACGAAAGCAGAAATGCAAAAAGCCCCCACTGAAACAGCGAGGGCTTTGCAAACAACCAAGAAGGTTGCGTAATTCTTATTCCGCGTTTGCTTCTTCAGCTACGCGTGCTTTGTCGCCTGCGCCTTTAGCATCGCGGTCGCGGTCAACAAATTCGATGATCGCCATCGGTGCCATGTCGCCATAACGGAAACCAGCTTTGAGAACACGAACATAACCACCTTGGCGGTCTTTGTAGCGTGGGCCCAAGATGTCGAACAATTTTGAAACATATTGGTCTTGCTTCAGCTTAGAAGCGGCCTGACGACGGGCGTGTAGATCGCCACGTTTCGCCAATGTGATCATCTTTTCGATGATTGGGCGCAGTTCTTTTGCTTTTGGCAAAGTTGTTTTGATTTGCTCATGTTCGATGAGCGAGCCAGCCATGTTTGAGAACAACGCTTTACGGTGTTCGTGTGTACGGTTCAGGCGGCGGTATCCACGTGCGTGACGCATAGTCTTAATCTCCAAATGTGCTCTCTACGAGCGTTTTTACTTTGTCTGGCCCGCGATGCGTGTCGCTGACTCTCCTTGGGGCAGATGCCCATCGTATGACGCTAAATCGAGTATCGGCATAACGTCGGTATCGTGTCGGTATTACGTAGGTGCAAACACTTACACAAGACCGGTTTGGTGTGGCGAGCGCATGGCCCGCCGCACCGGTATTACTTAAAAGTTGTCTTCAAACTTTTTAGCCAAATCTTCGATGTTGTCCGGTGGCCAGTCCTCTACGTCCATGCCTAGGTGCAGACCCATGCCTGACAACACTTCTTTGATCTCGTTCAAAGATTTGCGGCCAAAGTTTGGAGTGCGCAGCACTTCTGCTTCGGTCTTTTGGATCAAATCGCCGATGTAAACGATGTTGTCGTTCTTCAGGCAGTTTGCTGAACGAACAGACAATTCCAACTCGTCAACTTTCTTAAGAAGCAACGGGTTGAACTCAAGACCGTCATCTTCGTCCGCGCGGGACGCTGATTCTGGCTCGTCAAAGTTCACAAAGATACCAAGCTGGTCCTGCAGGATACGTGCAGCAAATGCTACAGCGTCGTCCGGCGTGATGGAGCCATCTGTTTCGATCTTCATGGTAAGTTTGTCATAATCCAACACTTGACCTTCGCGGGTCGGCTGAACGTCATAAGAAACTTTCTTAACAGGCGAGTAGATCGCATCGATCGGAATAAGACCGATTGGTGCATCTTCTGGCTTGTTTTTGTCGGCAGCGACATAGCCTTTGCCAGTATTCACAGTCAGTTCCATGAATACATCTGCACCATCGTCTAGGTGGCAGATGACGTGATCACGGTTCAGGATTTCGATACCAGCAGATTCGCTGATGTCGCCTGCTGTTACAACGCCTGGACCCTTTGCGGAGATAGAAAGACGCTTAGGTCCTTCAACTTCCATACGCAGGGCAACCTGCTTGAGGTTCAAAACGATGTCTGTGACATCTTCGCGTACGCCAGCAACGCTGGAGAATTCGTGAAGAACATTGTCGATTTGTACAGAAGTGATTGCAGCGCCCTGAAGCGAGCTCATCAATACGCGACGCAAGGCATTGCCCATTGTCAAACCAAAGCCACGTTCCAGCGGCTCAGCAACAACTGTTGCTTGGCGCGCAGGGTCGTTACCTGGCTTTACTTCCAATTGTTGTGGCTTGATCAACTCAGCCCAATTCTTGTGGATCATACGTCCCTCCATTC
>JAGSGK010000138.1 GCA_023955215.1 Paracoccaceae bacterium | reverse complement strand
GGCAGTGGACGCGGCGTGTGGTTGGCCGAATGGCAAAAAGCAGGCGCAACCGATGTTCTGGCTGTAGATGGCGACTATGTTGATCAATCTCAATTGGCAGTCCAGACAAATCAGTTTCTCGCCGCAGATCTTACCAATCCCGTGAACACGGGTCGTCGATATGATCTGGCCCAAAGCCTTGAAGTTGGTGAACATCTGCCTGAAAATGCGGCTACAACCCTAGTCGATAGCCTTACAAACGCGTCTGACCGCGTCTTGTTCTCTGCAGCAGTAAAAGGGCAAGGGGGCGAATTCCACATTAATGAGCAACCTCTGGCCTACTGGCAGGCCCTATTTGAGGCCAAAGGTTATCGCGCATATGACTGCCTGCGCCCTCACATAAAAAGTGACACCACCGCAGCACCTTGGTACCGCTACAACTCAATCCTGTATGTTAATGAAGCCGGCCTAGATGGGCTTTCCGATGATGTATTGAAATATGCTGTGCCTCTGGGCGAGACCGTCAAGGACGGCGGTGGCCTTTCTTGGCGCTTACGCAAAGCAATTGTAACACGCTTGCCTCGCAATGCAGTGACCAACATCGCAAGAGTACGTGCCGCTGTTATTGCTGCATCGCTGCGTCTGCGCAAAACTGCAGGTTCTGCAATCGCATGACGGTTTCCGGCCTATCTCAAATAAATATGGCGAGAGGGGGCTTTGATTTGAAAGCCGTTTTTTTGCTGTGCATAGCTGCTATCGGCGCAATGTCTTTGCCCAATCTGTTAGACCCGATGATCCGGTATGATGACTATCCAGCCCTGTTTGCCGAAGGTGATTTATTCTGGGAGAAAACCCTGAATGAGGGCCGTTGGGTTAATTACCTTTGGCATCTTCGAAGTATAGTAACACCCACTTGGCTCAACTTTGGGGCCTATCAAGCTTTATGGGCATTGTTCGCTGCGGCAACGGCAACGGTCGTTATGCGCCAAAACGGGTTCACATTTTTCAAAGCCACTTTAGCGTTACTCATTTTGGTGTCGCCTTCTGCTTTACTCATCTCACTATGGTTCAACACGTTGTTGCCTGGCTTAGCGCTTGTGGCACTATTCAGTTTACTGGCATGCAAGTTATCCTACCGAAGTATTAACCTCCTCCTACCCATCTTTGTCGTCCTAACCTTTATGGCCTACACGACTTATCCATTGTTGTTGCTCGTCATTTGCCTTTATCGCCAAGACAACCGTTCGCTCCCAAAACTGATCGCATTGTTGGCCTTTTTTACGGCCAGCTTTATCGCTGCCATCCTACTCACCTACACAATCAATTGGTCAGTCCATGGCGTGTTCGGCGTTCCACTGGCCGATTGGCGGGACGCTACGCCGGCGCACAACCTAGCAGAGCTAACCGCAAACCTCCCTAAACTAGTGGAAACCTTCAGTGGCTTCCTAGCGAAGACCAGCTTTGAGTTCTATCCAGCACAAATTTTTCACCTGATGATGTTCTTTGGTTCAGCCGTTGTGCTCACTCGGTATGAACCACTCGAAGCCGCCTATATTTACGCAGGCTTGTTTACTGGGTTGTCACTAATCACTCTTCAAGTCCTAAAACTCGGCGTAACAATCCCACCAAGAACGTTCATTTTCGCGTGGGTTTTCTATGGCATAGCTGTTGTGCGAGCTGTTGAGATCCTATCGGCCAAACACGTATTTTCTGGGCGCATGGCAGGCAACGCAGCGCTTTTAATTGTCGGGAGCTACTTGCTTCAAAGTTACTCACAGTATTCACAATATACAGGATGGCAAAGCCAAACACGTGGTATTGCACGACAGGTTTCAGCCACGGACGGTCCGATTTTGGTAGATGGACGCCCCATTGGAACAGCTGCTGCTCTGCGCGCTGGGGTACAGTCTGACACCGCATTCACCTTCAGAATGCAACAACTAACAGGACGGGACGTGATAACCTGCGCCTCCGTTTCAAGCGACTGCTCACAAACAGTAGGTGCGACAAGTGGCACCAATCCTTCTTATTGGATCACCACTGAGGGAGGTACAGCGAAAATTACATTCGCTGACCAATAACCCCACGTTCACAACTCGGCTAAAACCCAATTCCAAACGCAAAAGGCCGCCGGTTTCCCGGCGGCCTTTCGTTTATCGATCAGCAGGGACAAGCCCTACCAAAGGCTTATGCAGTGATTTTAGAAACCACGCCCGCGCCTACTGTGCGGCCACCTTCGCGGATCGCAAAGCGCAAGCCTTGTTCCATCGCAACTGGTGCAATCAACTCAACGTCGAACTTCAAGTTGTCGCCCGGCATTACCATTTCTGTGCCTTCTGGCAAAGTTACGGTGCCAGTAACGTCAGTTGTACGGAAGTAGAACTGTGGACGGTAGTTCGCGAAGAATGGTGTGTGACGACCACCCTCTTCTTTGGTCAAGATGTAGGCTTCAGCTTCAAAGCCAGTGTGTGGCTTAACAGAAGTTGGCTTACAAAGAACTTGGCCACGCTCAACGCCGTTACGGTCGATACCACGTAGAAGAACACCAACGTTATCGCCAGCTTCACCACGGTCCAACAACTTGCGGAACATTTCGACACCAGTACAAGTCGTTTTCGCTGTATCACGGATACCAACGATTTCGATCTCTTCACCAACGTTGATAACGCCACGCTCAATGCGGCCCGTTACAACTGTACCACGGCCAGAAATTGAGAACACGTCTTCCACAGGCATCAAGAACGGCTGGTCAACAGCACGCTCAGGTGTTGGGATGTATTCGTCAACAGCTGCCATCAATTTCTTGATAGAGTCAGCGCCGATCGCGTCATCACGGCCTT
Organism: Paracoccaceae bacterium; assembly: GCA_023955215.1. Classification (GTDB taxonomy): domain Bacteria; phylum Pseudomonadota; class Alphaproteobacteria; order Rhodobacterales; family Rhodobacteraceae; genus Ascidiaceihabitans. Next base: position 5,030 of record JAGSGK010000138.1, on the reverse strand, counting down.
CCATGGCTGCAAGTGCAGAACCAGGGATCACTGGGATGTCATCGCCAGGATATTCGTAAGAAGACAACAACTCACGGATTTCCATTTCAACCAATTCCAACAACTCGTCGTCGTCAACTTGGTCAACTTTATTCATGTAAACAACCATGTGCGGGATGCCAACTTGACGACCCAACAAGATGTGCTCACGTGTTTGTGGCATTGGGCCATCGGCCGCGTTCACAACCAAGATCGCGCCGTCCATTTGAGCAGCACCAGTGATCATGTTTTTCACATAGTCAGCGTGGCCTGGGCAATCAACGTGTGCATAGTGACGGTTCTCTGTTTCGTACTCAACGTGAGCAGTAGAGATGGTGATACCACGTGCTTTTTCTTCTGGCGCGCCATCAATTTGGTCATACGCTTGGAAGTCACCAAAATATTTAGTGATCGCAGCAGTCAATGTAGTCTTACCGTGGTCAACGTGGCCGATTGTGCCGATGTTAACGTGCGGTTTATTACGTTCGAACTTTTCCTTAGCCATGTTGGCCTCCTAATCATTTGGATGGCAAAGCAATCTTTGCCCTACATTTGGTGGGTAGGGCGGGGTAAGTCCCCCGCCATCCCGTTTATGCGTATTTCGCTTGGATCTCGTCAGAGATATTCTGCGGAACTGGTTCGTAGTGGCCGAACTGCATGGTAAAGTTCGCACGACCAGAAGACATCGAACGCAACGTGTTGATGTAACCGAACATGTTAGCCAAAGGCACTTGAGCGTCGATAGCGATCGCGTTGCCGCGTGTATCTTGACCCAGAACCTGACCACGACGTGAAGTCAGGTCGCCAATGATGCCGCCTGTGTAATCTTCAGGTGTGACAACTTCGACTTTCATGATTGGCTCAAGCAACTTAGCGCCAGCTTTACGCATACCTTCACGCATACACATACGTGCAGCGATTTCGAATGCGAGGATCGAGGAGTCAACATCGTGGTACTTGCCCTCAAGCAATTGCACTTTGAAGTCGATCACTGGGAAGCCAGCCAATGGACCGCTGTCCATAACTGATTTGATGCCTTTTTCGACGCCAGGGATGTATTCTTTTGGAACAGAACCACCAACGACTTTGGACTCAAACGAGTAACCTTCACCAGGTACTGTTGGAGAGATCAGCAATTTAACTTCGCCGAACTGACCAGAACCACCGGACTGTTTCTTGTGAGTGTATGAGTGCTCGACTTCGTGGCCGATGGTCTCACGGTATGCCACTTGTGGCGCACCAATGTTCGCTTCGACTTTAAATTCGCGCTTCATACGGTCAACAAGGATGTCCAAGTGAAGCTCGCCCATGCCACGCATAATGGTCTGACCAGATTCGAAGTCAGTTTCCACGCGGAATGAAGGATCCTCAGCAGCCAAACGAGCCAATGCGATACCCATTTTTTCTTGGTCAGCCTTAGTTTTAGGCTCAACAGCGATCTCGATCACAGGATCAGGGAACGTCATTGTTTCAAGAACAACAGGATCGGATGTCGCGCAAAGCGTGTCACCAGTTGTCGTATCTTTAAGACCACCAAGAGCGATAATGTCACCAGAGAATGCTTCTGTGATTTCATCACGGTCGTTAGAGTGCATGATCATCATGCGGCCAACGCGCTCTTTTTTGCCTTTGGTAGAGTTCAAGAATGTGTCGCCTTTGGCCATTTTACCGGAGTATATCCGTGTAAATGTCAAAGAGCCAACAAAGGGGTCATTCCAGATTTTAAATGCCAAAGCAGAGAAAGGCATATCATCGTCCGCACGGCGCGGGATGTTACGTGTTTCTGTTTCGTCACCTGGTTCAAAGCCCATGTAATCAACAACGTCCAAAGGTGATGGCAAGAAGTCGATCACAGCGTTCAATAGTGGCTGAACGCCTTTGTTCTTAAACGCAGAACCACACAAGATTGGGATAAACTTGATCGCGATAGTACCTGCACGGATAAGACGACGCAAAGTTGCTTCGTCCGGCTCAGCGCCGTCCATTAGGTATTTTTCCATCTCATCGTCGTCCATTTCGACAGCGATTTCGATCATGTTTGCGCGCCATTTGTCAGCAAGCTCTTTGAGCTCTGGACGAATTTCGCGAAGTTCCCAAGATGCGCCGAGGTCTTCACCGGCCCATACCCATTCTTTCATGGTGATCAAGTCGACCATACCCTCAAGCTCAGTTTCAGCCCCGATTGGGATCTGAATTGGGCAAGGTACAGCACCAACACGGTCTTTGATCATTTCAACACAGTTAAAGAAGTCCGCGCCGATTTTGTCCATTTTGTTGACAAAAACGATACGTGGAACTTTATAACGGTCGGCCTGACGCCAAACTGTTTCGGTTTGTGGCTCAACACCAGCGTTCGCATCAAGAACAGCAACCGCGCCATCAAGAACAGCCAAAGAACGTTCAACTTCGATAGTGAAGTCAACGTGACCAGGCGTATCAATGATGTTCATGCGGTGCTTTTCAGAGGAAGGCGTTACGCCGTCTTCTGTGCGTTCCCAGAACGTTGTTGTCGCAGCGGACGTAATAGTAATTCCGCGCTCTTGCTCCTGCTCCATGTGGTCCATGGTAGCAGCGCCGTCATGCACTTCGCCGATGTTGTGGGATTTGCCAGTGTAGAACAAGATGCGTTCTGAACACGTGGTTTTGCCCGCATCGATGTGTGCCATGATGCCGAAGTTGCGGTAACGGTCGAGTGGATATTCGCGTGCCATATTGGTGCGCTCCTCTTACCAGCGGTAGTGGCTGAAAGCTTTGTTAGCTTCGGCCATTTTGTGAGTGTCTTCGCGTTTCTTAACGGCAGTACCACGTGACTGGACAGCGTCCATAAGCTCGCCTGCAAGGCGCTCTTCCATGGTGTTTTCGTTGCGTGAACGCGCAGCTTTGATCAACCAACGGATCGCAAGAGCCTGGCGACGTTCTGGACGAACCTCAACTGGAACCTGGTACGTTGCACCACCGACGCGGCGTGAGCGCACTTCGACGGAAGGTTGAATGTTTTCAAGAGCTTCGTGGAACACTTCAAGTGGTACACGTTTGATCTTGGTTTCAACCCGGTCCATCGCATTGTATACGATACGCTCGGCGGTAGATTTCTTACCATCGACCATCAGGTTGTTCATGAACTTAGACAAAATCAAATCACCGAACTTAGCGTCCGGTAGGATTTTGCGTTTTTCAGCGGCGTGACGACGTGACATCTGCTGATCTCCTTATTTAGGACGCTTGGCGCCGTATTTCGAACGACGTTGTTTACGATCTTTTACGCCTTGCGTATCGAGAACACCGCGCAGAATGTGGTAACGCACACCCGGAAGGTCTTTTACACGACCGCCGCGGATCAGAACCACAGAGTGTTCCTGAAGGTTGTGGCTCTCACCTGGAATGTAGGAGATGACCTCGAAACCGTTCGTTAGGCGCACTTTGGCAACCTTACGCATCGCGGAGTTCGGTTTCTTAGGTGTTGTTGTGTAAACGCGCGTACATACGCCACGTTTTTGCGGACATGCTTCCAAGTGCTGGGACTTAGAAGTTTTACGCTTTGGCTGCCGTGGTTTACGGATCAGCTGTTGGATCGTTGGCATTGGCGGTTATTCCCCGTTTAGCTCACATCTTATACAAAGGCAGATGCCCTTGCGGCTCAAATTCGCATGACTAACCCTCTTGCAAAGCAAAAAGACCGCGACGTCCCCGTACCGAGGTGAACGTTGCGGTGGGTTTTCAGAGGAACGGTCCAGCATTAGGACGGATCTTGACCACTTCAGACATGATTTCGGATATGGTGGGTTCCCCCACACTCCGAGATAGGGGGTCTATATGGGGAGTCGCATGGTGTGTCAACAGCCATGAAAACAAGGAAAACCCAACGTCGGTATAACGTATGTATCACGTCGGTATTTGGTAGGTGCACTGTAGGTTTCGATACCTCTTGCAATCACCCCTTCCCCCCCTACCCATAATTGAACAACGCCAAAGTTCAAAGCAAGGAAACCGCAGATGCAAGTGATCGGATTATGCCGTTTCTCTTATCCCGCAATCGGGGGCTTTCAGGTTGAGCACGATCGTGTTCACTGTATGCTCCGATTTCAATCGCTTTGGTCCTATTTTAGCACCAGGCCCGCATTTTTACTTTTTCTGTAAATAGCACGCACTCAAATTTTGTGGATAAAAAACGCAATTCTTACCGACACTTCCACTATTTGGTGATCCAAAAGAAACACCCTGCCACCCGATGCCAGAACTATCGTTGCTTTACTGTTCGCTCGCGATAAAGCGTGAAGAGCCCTGTGGCCACTACGATCGCGGCACCCAAAAGTGTTAAAGATGCTGGCCAGTCCCCAAAGACTAGCCACCCCAAAACCAATGCCCAAACTAGCCCTGTATATCGAAACGGTGCGATGAACGAAATTTCGCCAACCCGCATCACGCGGACGCTGAAGTAGTAGCCACCAAAAATACAGATGGATGATCCTATGACCATCAACGCGTGTATCCCGCTGATGGCGACCCATGGGGTTGCGATGGATGCGACACCTGAGAATGTCATCACCGTGACAGACGCCGCCAAGGTGACAGTCATCGAGGGCACATCATCCGAGAGCCGGCGCGTGACAAGGTCGCGGATGGTGACGCCAAGGACCGCTAACAATGCATAAATCCCATATATGTTAAAACCTTCAGCACCGGGGCGTACAATCAGCAGCATACCGATGAACCCGATCAAGATCGCGGACATTCGTCGCCAGCCAACTTTTTCGCGAAACAACAATGCACCACCTAATGTGACTGTCAAAGGCAGGGCTTGAAGCGTTGCCGTGACATTGGCCAGCGGCATGTTGAACAGAGCGGTGATAAAGAAATAGGCCGTCGCCATTTCACTGGCGCTGCGCAAGCCGATCAAGCCCCAGTCGCGGCGCGAGATGTTGAAGTGCATTGCTTTTAGCCAACGCGCGAGCAGAATGATCAGGATGGTGGTCAGGATGCCGCGAAGAAAAAGAAGCTGGAATAACGGAATC
>JAGSGK010000299.1 GCA_023955215.1 Paracoccaceae bacterium | reverse complement strand
TATGTGCATCCCCTCTTACCGCCAGCAGTCTCGTTGCTGACTTTGGTATTAGGCCTAAATCTATTGGCTGATGGCCTGCGTGAGGAATCATTGCGCGACTAATACTGGGGGCAGGTTGCGCCCTCACAGATTGCTTACAGCACCGAAGTCGGACATTTGATACCGGCTCAACCTCCGAACAGGGAGATCACGACGATGACGACGCAAGATTATGATGGACCTATCCTTGAGATCGAAAACCTATCGATCTCGTTTTTCACGCGCCTGCGCGAGATCCCAGCGGTTATGGATTTCTCAGTGACGGTTCAGCCCGGCGAGGCCGTTGGACTGGTTGGTGAAAGTGGATGTGGTAAGTCCACTGTAGCACTTGGCGTCATGCAGGATTTGGGCAAAAATGGTCGCGTTGTTGGCGGTACAATTAAGTTTAAAGGCCAAGATTTAGGCCAAATGACGATGGAAGAGTTACGTAACATTCGCGGCTGTGAGATCGCGATGATCTATCAAGAACCAATGGCATCACTGAACCCCGCGATGCGGATCGGCAAGCAGTTGATGGAAGTGCCAATGATCCATCAGGACATGTCTGAAACAGATGCCTATAAGCGCGCGTTGCAGGTTGTCACAGATGTAAAGCTGCCTGATCCTGAACGTATCCTCAATTCATTCCCCCACCAGCTGTCTGGTGGTCAACAGCAGCGTATCGTCATTGCAATGGCTTTGATGTCTGAACCATCTCTTCTGATCTTGGATGAACCAACAACGGCCCTCGACGTGACGGTTGAAGCAGCCGTTGTGGAACTGGTCAAAGATTTGGGCAAGAAGTACGGCACGTCCATGCTGTTCATCAGTCACAACCTTGGCCTTGTCCTAGAAACCTGTGACCGCATTTGCGTAATGTATTCAGGTGAGGCCGTTGAGACAGGCCGTATCGAAGACGTCTTTGACAAGATGCAGCATCCATATACCCAAGCGTTGTTTCGTTCGATCCCATTGCCGGGTGCAGACAAGAATTCTCGTCCACTGGTGGCAATCCCCGGGAACTTCCCCCTGCCCCACGAGCGCCCAAAGGGATGTAATTTTGGACCGCGCTGCGACTATTTTGAGGAAGGCCGCTGTAACTCCAACAAGGCGATCCCCATGGCACATGTGGAACACGGTGACCGTCACGAAAGCCGTTGCCTAAAGTTTGCAGAGATCGATTGGGACGCGCCCTTGATTGCGGCAGAAAAAAAAGAAAAAGGCGCGATTGGCGAAGTAGTTCTGAAAATCGACAACCTTAAAAAATACTATGAGGTCGCTGCGAATGCCATCTTTGGTGGCGGCAACAAGAAGGTCGTCAAAGCCAACGAAACGCTATCTTTTGAAGCGCGTGAATCCGAAACGTTAGCGATTGTTGGCGAATCTGGCTGTGGCAAATCCACATTTGCAAAAGTCCTTATGGGGTTAGAAACCGCGACCGACGGCGAAATTTTATTGGACAACAAAGCGGTTCAGAACACCGCAATCGAAGACCGCGATACCAAAACAGTGGCAGACGTTCAGATGGTGTTCCAAAACCCGTTTGATACACTGAACCCATCTATGACGATTGGCCGTCAAATCATTCGCGCGCTTGAAATCTTCAAAGTTGGCAACAGCGAAGCGGAGCGCCGCACACGCATGTTAGAATTGCTTGATTTGGTGAAGCTCCCGCGCGAATTCGCAGATCGCATGCCGCGCCAACTGTCTGGTGGTCAGAAACAACGCGTCGGAATTGCCCGTGCATTTGCAGGTGACGCACGCATAGTTGTGGCAGATGAACCCGTTTCCGCACTGGATGTATCCGTTCAAGCCGCCGTCACGGATTTGTTGATGGATATCCAACGCGAACACAAAACCACACTACTGTTTATCAGCCACGACTTGTCGATTGTGCGATATCTATCTGACCGCGTGATGGTGATGTATCTGGGACATGTCGTTGAACTTGGCACCACAGATCAGGTGTTTTCACCACCCTATCACCCCTACACAGAAGCGTTATTGTCTGCCGTTCCAATCGCCGACACTTCGGTAATCAAGAAACACATCGTGCTTGAAGGTGACATTCCGTCTGCCATGAACCCACCACCGGGTTGCCCGTTCCAAACGCGCTGTGGTTGGAAATCAAAAGTTTCAGGTGGCCTATGTGACACTGAAATGCCGCCAGTCCGCGAAATTGCAGAGGGGCATCAAGTTAAGTGCCATCTAAGCGACGAAGAATTGGCAGGCATGGAAGCCGTAATTAAAATTGCAGCCGAGTGAATTAAGCCTTCATGGTAAGGTAAAAGTAATACCACGCTGTCGCGTTTGCTGCGATTGAACCGGCAACATATGACCACCAAAATTGAGCCAAGCGGGTTTTGGTACGGCTGAACAACTGAAACGCAAGCGCACAGACGGGTCCAGCAACCATCGCAAGGCAAATGCCCGCGGTCATTTGGTTGGCTTTGACGATTGCGAACACAACGAGCAGAGGTTGGGAAAAGAACATCTCAATCCCGACATTCGTTTTAAACAAGTGTCCTGCAATCGCGCCAAAAATTGCACCAATAATGATCGACGTCCAGTAGGCCTTTTTGACCTTTGGCATCGCGCAGATCAGCTTGCCAGGCTCATATTCTTGAGGTGTTTCATTACCCGCATACAATTTTACGGAATTGGTATCTAAACGGGTTAAGCGATCTGCAAAACTGGTCGATGAAACTGACATATGGTGCCCTCATAAAATACAAAACACCTATTACGTGAAAAAATGGCAAAAAGTTGAACAGTGAAAGGCCAAATGAAGACGAAGCTTAGCTACCCCAGATCACTTTTACATAGTTGCGCGTCTCTTTGAATGGCGGAACGCCACCATATTTTTTGACGGCACCCGGCCCTGCGTTGTAGGCAGCCAACGCCAAACGCCATGATCCAAACGTACGATATTGTTCTTTAAGATAGCGCGCACCACCGTCGACGTTTTGATATGGGTCACGGATATCCACGCCAAGATAGCGGGCGGTTGACGGTATCAGTTGCGCCAATCCATAGGCTCCGGCATGG